>CAYOEI010000272.1:0-15192 GCA_964402825.1 uncultured Hyphomicrobiaceae bacterium | reverse complement strand
GCGCGGCGGTTACCAATGTGAACAATCTGCGCAGCGGCCGCCGCCTCGTTGGCGCTTCGACGATTACGCAGCAAGTGGCAAAAAACTTTCTGCTGTCAGGCGAAGTAAAATTCGAGCGCAAGATCAAGGAAGCCATTCTGGCGATCCGCATCGAGCGCGCCTTCACCAAAGATCAAATCCTCGAATTGTATATGAACGAGATATTTCTCGGATTAAAGTCATATGGCGTCGCGGCCGCTGGCCTGAATTACTGGGGCAAGTCGCTGAATGAGCTGAACTTGTCTGATGTGGCTTACCTGGCGGCGTTGCCAAAGGCGCCAAACAATTATCATCCATTTCGCTATACCCAACGCGCGCTGGAGCGCCGCAACTGGGTCATAGACCGGATGGTGGAGAATGGATTCGCCACCGCGGAAGAAGCTGAGACCACCAAGGCCCAGCCGCTCAACATCAATCCACGCCCGCTCGGGGTCAATATTTTTGCTGCTGAGTTTTTTGCCGAAGAAGTGCGCCGCCAACTTCTGGACACTTACGGCAAGGACAAGCTCTATGGCGGGGGGCTTTCGGTCCGCGCGACGCTCGACCCTGTGTTGCAGCGAGAGGCCCGCAAGGCGCTGGTCAGCGGACTGGTGGCTTATGACCGGCGCCATGGCTGGCGGGGTCCGGTACAGACAATCGATATTTCAGGTGATTGGGGTGTGCCGCTGGCAGAGGTAACAGGTCCAAATGACATTAGTCCCTGGCGGCTTGCCGTGGTTCTGGCCGCCAGCAAGGATCAGGCCGATATCGGCCTGAAACCTAAAAAACTGGCATCGGGAAAATTATCGAAGGAACGCGAAACCGGCGTTATTCCCTTCAAGAACATCAAATGGGTCCGCCCCCTCAATTCCAATGGCCGGATGGGCGCCCGGGCGAAAAGCGCCAGCGGTGTTTTAAGCCCGGGAGACGTCGTGTATGTGGCGCCCGGTACCGATAAGGAAGGCGCACTCGTACCCGGACAATGGGACTTGATGCAGATTCCAGAAGTCGGCGGCGGCCTGGTGGCGATTGACCCGCATACGGGGCGCATTCTCGCGCTTTCCGGCGGTTTCAGTTTCGCCAATAGTGAATTTGACCGCGCGGTTCAGGCGCGCAGGCAGCCAGGGTCAGCGTTCAAGCCGATTGTTTATGCGACTGCTCTGGACAATGGATATACCCCAGCGAGCATCGTGCTCGACGCACCCGTGGCGATCAATCAAGGGCCGGGACTGCCGCTCTGGCGTCCTAAAAATTATGGCGGGAAATTCGCCGGTCCCTCGACCCTGCGCGTCGGGGTCGAGCGTTCGCGCAACCTCATGACGGTACGGCTGGCCCAGGACATGGGGATGCCATTGATCGCCGAATATTCGCGGCGCTTTGGCGTCTACGACAATCTGTTACCGGTGCTGTCGATGGCGCTTGGCGCTGGCGAGACCACTTTGCTGCGGCTGACCACTGCATATGCGATGCTCGTGAATGGCGGCAAGCAGATCAACGCCACCCTCATTGATCGCATTCAGGACCGGTACGGGCGGACAATCTGGCGTCACGATACACGCGACTGTACGAGTTGCCGCGTGCGTAAATGGGATGCGCAGGAAGAGCCGGTGGTCGAGGATGACAGAAAGCAGATCGTCGATCCGCACACTTCCTACCAGATCACATCCATTCTGGAAGGCGTGGTTCTGCGAGGCACAGGGAGAAAAGTGAAGGCCGTCGGCAAGCCTTTGGGAGGCAAGACCGGAACCACGAATGATGAGAAGGATGCATGGTTCGTTGGTTTTTCACCTGATCTGGCTGTTGGCGTATTCGTCGGATTTGACGACCCCAAGCCGATGGGCCGGGGTGAAACGGGCGGCGGTGTTGCCTCGCCCATTTTCAGGGACTTCATGATGGCGGCACTGAAGGAGAAGGCTGCCGTGCCATTCAGAATTCCACCCGGCATTGAGCTCATACGCATCAATCGCAAGTCGGGCTTTCGCGCTGGAGCCGGTGACCCGAATGCAATATTGGAAGCCTTCAAGCCCGGAACCCAGCCGCCGGGCAATTATCAGAACCCGGCTCCGCAGACTGCGCCTCCTGGTCAGGGTTTCTTCGGTGGCCGTCCGACGCCAGGCGGGCTTTACTAGTCTGCGTGACGACTTTTACATGATCATTATGATTTTTGCGCCATCCGCCGTAATGAGAGTGCGCAGGATTTCGAACAATTTGGAGATAAAAATATGCGCGCGGAAACGCAGGTCATTGTTGGTGAAATCAAGCAGTCTCTGGAGCTGCTGAGGAGGCATCTTTGACCCGGAAAAGGCACGCCTTCGTCTGGAGGAGCTGAACAAGCAGGCGGAAGCTCCCGACTTATGGGATGACACGCAAAGGGCGCAGAAGATCATGCGTCAGCGCCAGGGTGTCGAAGAATCCCTCAATGCATTTGAACGCCTAGAGCGCGAGCTTAACGACAATGTCGATCTCATCGAGCTTGGTGAGATGGAAGAAGATGAGGAGGTTGCCGCCGAGGCTGAAAAGGCTCTTGTCGGGCTGCGCCGCGAAACACAGAAGCGCGAGGTGGAAACGCTTCTGTCCGGTGAGGCGGATGCGAATGACTGCTATATCGAAATTCATGCCGGCGCTGGCGGGACCGAAAGTCAGGACTGGGCGCAGATGCTCATGCGCATGTATATGCGCTGGGCCGAGCGCCGCGGATACAAAATTGAGCTGATCGGGACAAACCCGGGCGAAGAGGCGGGGATAAAATCCGCCACCCTGCTCATTCAGGGTCATAACGCATATGGCTGGTCCAAGACGGAATCCGGGGTTCACCGTCTGGTGCGCATATCGCCTTTTGATTCCAACGCCCGGCGTCATACCAGCTTTGCTTCCGCCTGGGCCTACCCGGTTATCGATAACTCAATCGATATCGAAATTGAGGACAAGGATGTGCGCACCGACACCTACCGGGCGAGCGGGGCGGGGGGGCAGCATGTGAACACGACCGACAGCGCCGTTCGCCTCACGCATATTCCAACGGGCATCGTCGTTCAGTGCCAGAATCAGCGCTCGCAGCACAAGAATAAGGCCACCGCCTGGGATATGCTGCGCGCGCGTCTCTATGAGGTGGAACTTCAGCGCCGCGAGGAAGAGGCCCAGGCCCTGGCGGCGGCCAAATCCGATATCGGCTGGGGCCACCAGATCCGTTCATATGTTTTGCAGCCCTATCAAATGGTCAAGGACCTGCGCACCGGCGTGGAAAGCTCAAACCCGTCGGCGGTTCTGGATGGGGATATCGATCAGTTCATCGAAGCCGCACTCGCCCAGCGCGTGCATGGTTCCGATGGTGAGAAGGTTGCGGATCTGGACTAGGTCATGACCTAGGGTCATGACCTAGACGCCAGCGCTTTTTAAAATCTTATTCCGCGGCGCGCGGTGATTTGGACGACTTGTCCTCACTGCCGCCGCCATCTGAACCGGCCGTATTATTTGAGCCAAGGCCGGATTTGCCGCTGGAAGCTGCTTTGGCATCTGCGACCGGGTCATCCGAACGGCGTGATTTGCCTTCGAAAAAGGCTCCTTGTTCGATGGCCAGGGACTGATGGTAGATATCTCCTTCCACATGCGAGCTTGACTGCAGCGTGACCCGATGGCCCCGCAGTGATCCCACAACCCTGCCGCGGACAATGACATCATCCGCAACAACGCCGCCCTCGACCAGCGCCTTATCGCCAATCACCAGCGATGTGCAGTGAATGCTTCCATGCACTTCGCCTTCGAGCTGGACTTCGCCTTTTGAAATAATATTGCCTTCAACCGTGAGGTCTTCTCCGATGACTGATGGTACCATCTGACTCGATCCTTTGAGAGGTTTGGAGAATTTGACCGGAGCGGAGGTAGCGGGCGCCGGCTTTTCAGCCTTTGTTTCTTCAACAGGCTTCTCTACCTTCTCCGGCGTCTCCTCGCTGCGGTAAGGTTTTCTAGTGAACATCAAAGTGATCCTTCCAACTAACAACTCCGGCAGCGGCGTATCACAACGAACTTCCGGTTACTCTTGCATATGCAACCACGCGCAACATATTAGCCAATGGATCAGACCCTGCTGCCATGCTGCACCGGACTTAAGGCGATAAAGCTGTATTGGTCCCCACCGGCCCCCGGCCGCTGCTCCGGAGGATACTGAGTTCAATTGTCATTGTCATGGATATTCTGGGAGTTGGTGTTGTTATGAGAATCACTAATTCACAGTTTATTCCTTTATCAAGTCCCGCTAAGAGATTGAACTGTCTCAAGAACTTCGTCCACATGTCCAGGAACTCGGACCTTCCTCCAAACATGAGCAATTTTTCCGTTGGCGTCGATAAGGAAGGTTGAGCGCTCAACCCCCATATATTTTCGACCGTACATACTTTTTTCCTTCCATACGCCATAGGATTCACAGGCGGTTTTCTGTGTATCGGCGGCAAGTTGGATGTTCAGCTTGTGTTTGGCCTTGAACTTAACGTGGCTGGCCACGCTATCGGGCGAGACGCCAATGATATGGACGCCCAGCTTCAAAAATTCAGAACTTTTCTCAGTGAAGGCTATTGCCTGCTTCGTACATCCGCTGGTGTCGTCTTTTGGATAGAAATAGACGATCACCGGCTTGCCTTTCAGCGCAGCGAGGCGGATTATCTCCCCACTGCCGGATTCAAGTTCGAAATCAGGCGCCTTATCTCCCGCATCGGGCATCGGAATATGCCTTCCTTTTGTCGATATTTACCTGTACGCGAAATGAGATACAGGAACAGTGTTCACCATTGATTTTAGAATTTATAAGATTAGGGGCTGCGGTCGTAAAGCTCGTATTCGCGCTGGGTTCATGAGCGTGCATGAGTGGAAAAATTTCAACCAGGCCTGAGACCGGGCCGCGTTGGAATACCGTGAATTATTTAGTTTAGTGAGATAGGGGGGGCGCGAGACAAAAAGTCTCGGCGTCATGGCGGTATTGGTCCACCCCCCGGATTTATGAGGTTATGGCGCGAGATATTATCAAGCTGACCAAAAAGAGCCGTGCAATTGTTGAATTGCAGGTTCAAAAAGGGCGTCAGCTTATCCGCCATATCCCCGAACCGGTCCAGGTGGGGTTGGGCAAGCTGTCGCAGAGTTCCCTCGTTCTGACATTGGAAATTTTTGCCGGATTGTTCGTGGTTGCGTCGGTCATTCTGGCGCTGGCCTATGGCAGGCTCAATCAGGGGCCGATGTCGCTCTCAAACCTCGTGCCGGTCATGGAAGAGGCTATCAACCGCGAACTGGCGGACGTGAGAGTGAAGATCGACGATGCGATCCTTCAAAGGGACCCGTTTGGTCCTGGTGTGAATTTTCGCCTGAGAAACATACGTCTGATCGATAAACAGGGGGCTGTCGTCGCGCAGGCGCCACTGGCCGCTATCGGCCTGAGCGGCCGGGCGCTGCTGTCGGGCCGCATAGCTCTTGGCAGTGTCGATTTTATTGGACCCAGATTGCTGTTGTTCTATTCCGAGGACGGCTTGTCTTTGACCTTCTCGCAAAATGATGGCGCTGACGCCCGCCAAGAGGCTGGAAGCAGCGCAGCCACGCCGGGTCAATCCGTCAATCCGCAACAGCAGCAAGGCAAGCTTCTTCCCGGCATGCCGATCATCGCGCCTTCTAAAGGCGTTAACGCTAAGAATATCAATCTTTCACGTACAATTACGGCTGCATTCGATCAGGCCCGAAAGCACAAGACAGCATCGTCCTTCCTCACCCGCTTTGGCGTTCGCGATGCCGTTGTTATCTTCGACCAGCTGGGAACACAGAGCTACTGGCGGGTCCCCGATTTTTCCATTGATCTGGAACATAAGAAAAAGAGAAGCATTATCCAGGGGCAGGGAGAGATTTCTTCCGCAAACGGGCCCTGGAAATTTAATTTTCGTACAGAGCAATCCGTCAAGCAGCAGCGTTTGACCTTCACAGCTCTTATAGAAGATCTGATTCCGAGGGGACTTGCCGCCAACTTGCCGGGATTTCCTTTTCTACGGGCTCTCAATCTACCGCTTACAGCGAAGACAAGCGTGCATTTGTCCACCAGTGGCGAACTCATTGGCACGGAGGTGGATGTCAAACTCTCGGCTGGGTATATCGAGGCGCCGTGGGACAGCAAGCGTCCCATGCAGATTAACAAGGGTGATCTCCACATCCGTTATGATGCGCTTAAGGAGCGTATCGATATTCTGCCCTCCCGGATGGAATGGGGGAAAAGCCATGCCACCATCAGCGGCGCTTTTCGTGCGGTGAAAGGGGCAAATGGGAAGAACATCTGGGCATTTGATCTCAATGCCAATGACTCGGTCCTGGGCGTGGAGGATTTCGGCCTGCCCCCCACCAAAGTTCAACGGTGGGAAATGAAAGGAACGCTGGACCAGGACTCAGGCACTCTGGTCATTGAGCGGTTCGTTATTCAACTGCCAACCGGCTCGATTGTGCTGGCCGGTACGATTGTCGATGCTCCGGGGTCGCCGGCGGTCAATGTGGCGGGCAGGTTCAGCGCCATGCCGCTGGACACCTTGAAAAAGCTCTGGCCGAAGTTCATCGGCAGCGGTGCGCGCGAATGGATTGGAGAGCGCGTGAGCGCGGGTCATCTGGGAGGGGGGACTTTCCAGATTGATTTCAAGGCGGGGCAATTTGCTGCGCTCAAACAGGGCGGAGATATTCCCGACTCAGCCTTCAACCTCAAAATGTCGGGAACGGGACTGGCGATTAATTACATCAAGAAAATGCCGCCTGTTCAAACCTCCGATTTCACCATAAGCATGACGGGCCGTAGCATGGTGATGGATGTTTCCGATGGCTGGATACTGTTGCCGAGCGGCAAGAAAATCGCGCTCGGAGCCGGGCGGTTCTCAGTTGAGGATCTGAGGCCAGACATTGAAATGGGCCGGGTTGAGTTCCAGGCGGCTGGCGGCGCTCAGTCAATTCTTGAATTGCTCGACCACGAACCATTCGGTTATGCGCGGGAGGTCGGCGTAAAACCGAGCGCCCTGGGCGGTAAGGTCGATGGCAAATTCACCATCGACTTGCCGTTGATCAAGGATCTGGAATTCAAACATGTCAGGTTGAATGGCCAGGTAAATCTTGTGGACGCTACCGCCAACGGGGTCTTTGGCGGCGCCAGTGTCGAAGGCGGGGAAGTCACGTTCAACCTCACCGAAAAGGCACTGGAGGCGCGCGGTGATGTTCTTGTAAACGGTGTGCCGGCGGTGCTGAGCTGGCAGCGTATTTTCGATGCTCCGCCGGAAAAACAGCCCGAATTGCGATTGAGCGCCGTGCTGGATGACGCCTCGCGCGCAAAGCTTGGGATTGAGTTGAATCATATGCTGCGCGGGCCCGTGCCGGTCATCGTCTCCATCGATCAGATACCGGTTGTAGGCAAACCCCAAAAGATTCGTGTCCAGGCCGATCTGGGCGGGGCGGAACTCATCCTTGCAAATGTGGGCTGGCGAAAGCCGCCCGGCAAGACGGCGGTGCTTAGTTTCGATATCGGGAAGGGAGTGGAAGGAAATACTGAACTGCAGAATTTCAGAATTATTGGGGACGACATCGCCATCGATGGGTGGATTTCACTCGGCGATAATTATTGGCCCAACGCGTTCTATTTTCCCGATTTCTCATTCAACGTGATTACTCATCTCGAGATTTCGGGAAAACTGAGCGATGACAAAATATGGGAAGTGGAGGCGAATGGTCCAGCTTATGACGGCCGCCAGTTTTTTAAATCGCTGTTTTCTTCCGGCCAGCTTACCGAAGATCAGCCTCCTGGCCCCAAAGACGCTTACGGGGTTAACCTGACGGCCCGCATTGGCGCCATGGTTGGATTCTTCGATACGACCGTGAAAAATGTCTCGATCAGCCTTGAGAAGTACAAGGGACGGATGGCAAAGCTGGATGTGCGCGGAAAGCTGAATGGCAAGTCCGATATTGCGGTAAAACTCATTGAGGGCGTAGCTGGCGAACGGGTTGTCCTGGCGGAAAGCGAGGATGCAGGGGCGGCATTCCGTCTGATTGGGTTTTATCCGCGCATGGAGGGCGGGCAGGCGTCGCTCAAGGTGACCCTTGATGATCAAGGGGCGGGCAACAAGGTCGGGACATTGTGGGCAAAGGATTTTGTCATACTTGGCGACCGGGTAGTTACTGAAGTCATCTCCAATGCCGGTGACGATCCAAGCGTAACTTTCGGGTCCCAGCAAGACGGCGAGCAGCGCCTTCGCAGGCAACGCATACCCTTCAATCAGCTCGAAGTGCCATTTGCCGTGGGAGGCGGTCAGTTCGTTCTATATGATTCCTATATCAATGGGCCGCTGCTTGGAGCGACCATACGCGGCACCGTTGACATCAAGAATAATTTTGTTGATCTGGGCGGTACATATGTCCCGCTTTACGGTCTGAACTCCGCCCTCGGATCTATCCCGATTTTAGGCCAATTGCTTGTCGGGCGCAGGGGAGAGGGTGTGGTCGGCATCACCTATACAGTCAAGGGTCCTGCAGGCAATCCGCGGGTGCTGGTCAATCCGCTGTCGATCGTGACACCCGGTATTTTCAGGCAGATATTTGATTTCACGGGCCAGACACCGGGTTCATTTCCGCCTGCCCAGCAACCAGGCCTGACGATCACGCCTGGTTCTCCATTCGATCCCGAGCGCTTTGGCGGCGCCTCGAACTGATGCTCATGCGCTGGTGTGGTTGCGCCGGTTATTCCGGTTTGACAATCACATGGCGTTTTTTGCCAAATGACATTTTTAGCGCGCCCTCGAGGAAATCTTTTTCGCTCACCTCATAGCGCGGGTCAGTGACCTTCGTATCGTTGAGGGCGATGGCGTTGTTGGCTATGGCGCGGCGCGCTTCGCCGTTTGAGGCCGCCAGTTCCGCATCTACCAGAAGCGTCAGGATGCCGATGCCGTCCTTGAGGTTTTCAGCAGCCACTTTATGGATGGGTAGCCCCTCCGCCATGGTCCCTTGCTCAAAAGTCTGGCGGGCTGTTTCCTCGGCGCTTGCCGCAGCTTCTTCGCCATGGGCCATCGCGGTGACTTGCGTGGCGAGAGTTTTTTTCGCCTCGTTCAGCTCCGCGCCCTCCAGCACCTCGAACCTTGCAATTTCATCCAGCGGCATCTCGGTAAACAGCCGCATGAAGTGCCCGACGTCGGCATCTTCTGTGTTGCGCCAATATTGCCAGTAGTCATAGGGCTTGAGCATGTCGGCGTTCAGCCAGACGGCGCCGGCGGCCGTCTTGCCCATTTTGGCGCCCGATGATGTGGTCAGGAGCGCCGTGGTCAGGCCGTAAAGCTGCGTGCTGTCGACGCGGCGGCCAAGCTCGATGCCATTGACGATATTACCCCATTGGTCCGAGCCGCCCATTTGCAGAGTGCATTTGTACCGGCGGTTGAGCTCCAGAAAATCATACGCCTGAAGGATCATATAGTTGAATTCCAGGAATGTGAGCGGTTGCTCGCGATCCAGTCGCATTTTCACCGAATCATAACTGAGCATCCGCTTGATCGTGAAGTGGCGGCCATAGTCGCGCAAAAAATCGATATAGTTCAAACGCTCGAGCCAGTCCGCATTATTGACCATGATGGCGTCGCTCGGACCGTCGCCAAATTTCAGGAAGCGGGAGAACACCTCGCGGATGCCTTTCATGTTGGCCGCGATGTCTTCATCGGTGAGCAGTTTGCGCGACTCATCCTTGCCTGAGGGGTCGCCGACCTTGGTGGTGCCGCCGCCCATCAATACGATGGGCTTATGCCCGGCTTGCTGGAGCTTGCGCAGCATCATGATGCCGAGCAGAGAGCCCGCGTGCAGGCTTGGTGCGGTGCAGTCGAAACCGATATAGGCACAGAGGGTGCCCTCAAGGGCTGCGTTGTCCAGCGCGATGACATCAGTGCATTGATGTAAGTAGCACCGCTGGGTCAGGACGTTCATGAAATCTGATTTATATAAAGTCATGGCGGGTGATTCTGAGGCTAGTTTGCGGGTGAGTGCGAGTTCATGACCTAGGCTGCGTGCTCCGCGTCGACTTCCACCAGGCGCTTGTCGAGATAGCCATCGATTTGCACCATCAGTTCATCGACCTGATTCTCGAAGAAATGATTGGCTTTGGGTACCACCTGATGGTCGATGATGACGCCTTTCTGGGTTTTTAAGCGCTCGACCAGCCCATTCACGTCTTCGGTTGAAACGACGCGGTCTTCGGAACCGTTGATCATCAATCCGGAAGAGGGGCAGGGGGCGAGAAAACTGAAATCATAAAGGTTGGCCGGCGGCGCGATGGAGATAAATCCGGCGATTTCCGGGCGGCGCATCAGCAGCTGCATGGAAATCCAGGATCCGAAGGACACGCCCGAAATCCAGCAATATCTCGATTCCGGGTTGTAGCCCTGCATCCAGTCCAGCGCGGTCGCCGCATCCGCCAGCTCGCCGGGGCCATTGTCGAACAGCCCCTGGCTGCGTCCCACGCCACGGAAATTAAACCGCAGCACGGAGAATCCGCGGCGTACGAAGGAATAATAAAGCTGATAAACAATCTGGTTGTTCATCGTCCCGCCGAACTGCGGGTGCGGATGCAGGATAATGGCCACCGGCGCGTCTGGCGCGGGTTCATGGTGGTAGCGGGCCTCGATACGTCCTGCTGGTCCGCTAATTATTACTTCTGGCATGGCACCCCGATGACTGACGCTGGTTTAACTGACGCAGTTGTTGATCGGCCATTATTTTTATGGCCGTCCAGATGCTTCGGGATGATGCCACGAGACATTCACCCTTGTTTCCTTTTCCCATGAAGAATACTTGACTCTGGTACTCAGGAATTCTATACATCTAGATTAGAATTAGAATTGTTATAAACAAACACTGACTGCTGCGGAATTCTCCCGCGACGGCGCTTCATAACATGAATCTGGGGGGCTGGCGCAAGGGGTCAGAGGAGTAGTGTGTGAAGCAGTGTTAAGGGATTGCGTTAGGTAACATCATGCGACTGAGTTCAAAAGGGCGTTATGCCGTCATGGCAATGGCCGATCTGGCCCGTAATTCGCAAGGAGCTGTTGTGTCCATTGCGGCCGTCGCCGATCGGCAGGAACTCTCATCCACCTATCTGGAACAGCTTTTCTCCAAGCTTCGCCGCGCCGGCCTTGTTAACAGCACGCGCGGCCCCGGAGGCGGCTACCGGCTGGCGATGGAAGCACATGAAATCACCATTTCGCAGATCATGCAGGCGGTTGAGGAACCGATAAAAATGACGCGCTGCCATCAGGAGGATGCAGGGGGATGCGTCGGCGATGCCCGCTGTCTCACCCATGATCTTTGGCGCGCTTTGAGCAATCACATCACTGACTTCCTGCGAAATGTCACTCTGGGCGATGTACTCGATAACGCCAGCGCCAAGGAATATGCAATCACGGCTTCCGCACTAAAGGTTTCGCACTCTGATGAGGAGGTATCGCGTAAAGCGGTGGCGAGCTGATGAACGGGCGTATTTATCTCGATTATAACGCAACCGCGCCTGCGCGCGCGGAAGTTCGTGAAGCGGTTGCCGAGGCGCTGACCCTGCACGGCAACCCATCATCGGTGCATGAGGAGGGCCGCCGGGTCCGGGCACTGGTCGAGCAGGCGCGCGAAAAGGTTGCCGCCCTTGTCGGAGCGGACGCCAGAAAGGTCATTTTCACCAGTGGCGGCACTGAAGCCAATGTCACGGCTCTTTCGCCACTGAACGTGAATCGCGACGCTCCTGAAAGTATCGTGTGTTTTATCTCGGAAATTGAACACCCCTCCATTCTGGCGTTGGGCAGGTTCGCGCCCGGTGCCGTCCGCCACATTGCCGCGACAGCCGACGGGATTATTGATGTGGCGGCGCTGGAGCAGGCTATATCAGAGCATAGCGCCAAGGAGGGTGCGCCCTCCTTCATGGTCTCGGTCATGCGGGCGAATAATGAGACCGGCGCGTTGCAGCCGGTGAAGAGAATTGCTTCGATTGTGCGCGAAAAAGGCGGCATCCTTCATTGCGATGGCGTTCAGGCCGCGGGCAAGATCCCGCTCGATATTACCGAACTTGGCGCGCATATGATGTCCCTCTCGGCCCACAAGATCGGCGGACCGCATGGGATAGGGGCGTTGATTCTGGGCGAAGCAATGGCAAGCCTGCCATCACCCCTGATCGTCGGCGGCGGACAGGAGTTTCGCGCACGCTCGGGCACCGAGAATGTTGCCGGTATCGCTGGCTTCGGCGCGGCGGCGCAATGCGCCGCCTCAGGACTTGAGGGCATGACCAAACTGGAGGGCCTGCGCGACCGGCTGGAGGCCGAGATTCTGGCGCGCGCACCGACGGCTGTTTTCTTCTCAAAGGATGTTGAGCGGCTGCCCAACACGGCGAATTTTTCCGTGCCTGGCATGAAGGCGGAAACCCTTGTCATCGCACTCGACCTGGCCGGCGTCGCGGTGAGCGCCGGTGCGTCTTGTTCATCGGGCAAGGTCGAGCAGTCCCACGTGCTGGTTGCCATGGGTGCGCCTGAGGAAACCGCACGCGGCGCCATCCGGGTCAGCCTTGGATGGGATACTCGCGAAGAAGATATCGACGCATTTATCGCCGCATGGGCGAATATTTACGGACAATTCGACAAGCAGCGCGCCGCTGCCTGAAACAGAATGGCAAAACAATCAGAGCCGAAGAATTAAGCGACTACCGGAGATTAAAAAATGGCAGCAGTTCAGGAAACCGTCGAACACGTCAAGGAAATGGACGTCGACAAGTACAAATACGGTTTCGAAACAAACATTGAGACAGTCAAGGCGCCCAGGGGGCTGAGCGAGGACATTGTACGCTTCATCTCCGCGAAGAAGGACGAGCCGGAGTGGATGCTTCAGTGGCGCCTCGATGCCTATGAGCGCTGGCTGACCATGATTGAACCAAAGTGGTCACGGGTGCACCATAAGAAGATCGACTTTCAGGATCTCTATTACTACGCCGCGCCCAAGAACGCGGAAGGTCCCAAAAGCCTGGATGAGGTCGATCCGGAACTTCTGGAGACCTACAAGAAACTCGGTATTCCGCTGAAAGAACAGGAAATCCTGGCCGGCGTGCGCAAACAGGACGAGCCGAGCCAGCTCGATGGGGAATTAGGTGAATATGGCTCCGGTAATGTGGCCATCGATGCGGTGTTCGATTCCGTTTCCGTGGTCACGACCTTCAAGAAAGAACTGGCCAAGGCCGGGGTCATCTTCTGCTCCATGTCCGAAGCGGTGCGTGAGCACCCCGAATTGGTGAAGAAATATCTCAGCTCGGTTGTGCCGGTTTCGGACAATTTTTACGCCACGCTCAATTCGGCCGTGTTCTCCGACGGCAGCTTTGTGTACATCCCAGAAGGGGTGCGCTGCCCGATGGAATTGTCCACCTATTTTCGCATCAATGAGAAGGAGACAGGTCAGTTCGAGCGCACGCTCATCATCGCCGACAAGGGCTCTTATGTGAGCTATCTGGAAGGGTGCACCGCGCCCATGCGCGATGAGAACCAGTTGCATGCAGCCGTTGTTGAGCTGATTGCGCTGGACGATGCCGAGATCAAATATTCCACCGTTCAGAACTGGTATCCAGGCGACAAGAACGGCGTTGGCGGTGTTTATAATTTCGTCACCAAGCGCGGCGATTGCCGGGGCAAGAATTCGAAAATTTCCTGGACGCAGGTGGAAACCGGTTCGGCCATCACCTGGAAATATCCCAGCTGCATCCTGCGCGGCGACAATTCGGTTGGCGAATTTTATTCCATCGCCATTTCGAATGGCTATCAGCAGGTGGATTCAGGCACCAAGATGATCCATCTGGGCAAGAACACCACCAGCCGGATCATCTCCAAGGGCATCGCCGCCGGGCATAGCGACAACACCTATCGCGGGCTTGTCTCCGCCCACCGTAAAGCAACCGGCGCGCGCAACTTCACCGCTTGTGATTCGCTGCTCATCGGCGACCAGTGCGGTGCGCATACGATTCCCTATATCGAGGCGAAGAATTCATCCGCCATATTCGAGCATGAGGCGAGCACGTCAAAAATTTCCGAGGATCAGTTGTTCTATTGCAAGGCGCGCGGCATGAACGAGGAAGAGGCGGTGGCGCTCATAGTCAACGGCTTCGTGCGCGAAGTGCTCCAGAAACTGCCGATGGAATTCATGGCCGAGACGCAGCGGCTTATTGGCATCTCCTTGGAAGGCAGTGTCGGGTAACAGTTGAGTAAGCGCACAAAAATGTGGACCCAGATCGTTGGCGCTTCGTTTTTCGTGATCATCACGATTGGCGAAGCAACCGGCCTTTTGTCACCTTCATTCGGCATACCAATGGGATGGATTATTTACGCTTTGGCCGCCGCCGTAATGGTCTTCGAGGCCTGGCGGACCTGGCGGAAGATGAAAACGGAAACGGAAACGAAGACAAGTTAGAAATTGGTCCGTAGGGACCGGAGTTAGAAACGGAACAAAAAGACAAATGCTTGAAATCAAGAACCTTCACGTGAAGATCGCCGATGAGGATACGGAAATCCTCAGAGGCGTCGACCTTTCCATCCCCAAGGGCGAGGTGCACGCAATTATGGGCCCGAACGGCTCGGGCAAGTCAACGCTGGCCTATGTGCTGGCGGGCAAGGACGATTACGAAATCACTCAAGGGTCGATAATCTGGAATGGCGAGGACATTTCGGAATTGAGCCCGAATGAGCGCGCTGTCGCCGGTATCTTCCTGGCCTTCCAGTATCCGACTGAAATCCCCGGCGTCGCCACCATGACATTCCTGCGCACCTCCATGAACGCTATCCGCAAGGCGCGTGGGCAAGACGAGTTGTCGACGCCCGATTTCATGCGTGTGGTGAAAGAAAAAGCAAAAAAACTCATGATTGCCGACGACAAGCTGAAACGGCCGCTCAATGTCGGCTTTTCCGGTGGCGAGAAGAAGCGGCAGGAAATCCTGCAGATGTCTCTGTTGGAGCCTTCTCTTTGCGTGCTCGACGAAACCGACTCCGGTCTCGATATCGATGCGCTGAAGGTTGTTGCTGACGGCGTCAACGCCTTGCGCGGGCCCGAGCGCGCCATGCTGGTCATCACCCATTATCAGCGGCTGCTGAACTATATCGTGCCGGACAAGGTTCATGTGCTCTCAAACGGCAAAAT
>CAYOEI010000271.1:0-3854 GCA_964402825.1 uncultured Hyphomicrobiaceae bacterium | reverse complement strand
AGCGATCATGCCGTACAATTCGGAGAGCGCTTACGATGCAGGCGCATTTACTCTATTGAGAGCACAAACGCAGTCTTACGACAGTAAGGAGGGACACACCATCCCGATGAGGAGGCTAGCCATATGTCCGCGCAACTTGCGCGGTTACCTATCCGTCGGCGCAATAGAGATCTAGCCTGCGAGGCACGACCAAACTAACGTTGCACCCGGAAAACTTGATTAGGGCTGATTACGAGCATGTACGTGAGCGCCGGATTGTAACCTAAAGGCTGGTACCGCTTTGTGGGGCATGCCACAGTGGCAATGTGTGGGGTGTAGGACAGGTGAGCCGGTCCTGCAGTCCACACAACAACCCCTAACCAGCAGCGGTTGAGAGTTGAAGCGACGATAGGCTTGGAGGTCATAATGTCAGCAGTTAGGTTGTTGTGTTGTGTACCGAAGGCGCGCGGCGCGGCTTTCGCTTCCCTGGCCAGCGTCATTGCGGCGACCGCGGCATTGCCGGCGCAGGCTCATGAGATCATCGTCACCATTCATAGCGTCAAGGCGCTCGACCGGGTCGACGTCACAGGGGCAGATTTCTATGCCAGGGTGACGATAGACGGCGAGATTCATGTCACCAAACACATAAGGCAGACGAACGAGATCGAGCCCAATTGGCAGTTCCGCCACAAGGTGACGCCGGGCAGGCGCGACATTTCGATCGAGATCTGGGACAAGGACGTCGTCGCTGACGATATGATCGACATCAACGGACGGACGGATAAGTTGAAGCGCCACCAAGATTTGGGCGTCAATACCCGGACCTGCAAAGTCTACGGCTTTCGTGGGCCTCCCCGCTGCGGCGAACGCATCAGGCGGGCGGGAGACGAGAAGAAGACGGCGGAAATCCCGTTCTCTGTGGACGTGGAGCGTTGATCCCGCCGTACCCTGCCCCACAAAGCGGTACCAGCCTCTAGGTTAGAATCCCGCGCAGGCGCGTGTCTGGCCGTCGATGTCCGCTCTGTGTCAAAAACCGGACATCGCAGCTCTGCTCCGGGGGCGTCCGCTCTTCCCCGGGGCGTCCGCTCTTCCCCGTAGCGGCAGACGTGCGGCGATCGGCTAATGACTCGTGCGTACCCCTCGGACAAGTTGCGGTTCTCGACACAATGTCGCTGCGGATTTGCGATGGAACTTCGGCGGGCTGGGTAGTAGCATCAGTATTTGCCTTATTCGAAAACGCCATCGCACGGGGTGTGTACCGTGTTCAGCCGCTCCGCCAAGAACGCTCAATCAAATTTTCCAAAGCCGCCGGCCATTCCAGCGCGCTTCGGCTTACAGGGTCCTGCGCCGGCTCTCCCGGAAGGTTACGGCACTTCCGTGATCGGCAACGATCTCACCATTCTTGGCGAGAAGATCACGATCATTTCTCAGAATAAGCTTCTAATCGACGGCCACGTCAAAGGCGACGTCCACGGCATGCAGGTGGTGATCAGCAAGGATGGCTCGGTCACCGGCAATGTTTGTGCCGGAAGGATTGAGGTCCGCGGCGGCGTACGCGGCTCCATCCGGGCGCTGACTGTCGCGCTGCATGAGTCGGCAAAGGTCGACGGTGACATCATGCACCAGACGTTATCGATCTCCGACGGGGCTGAGTTCAATGGCAGCGTAAAGCGAGCCAACGATCCGAACGAGCTGATGCCCATTCTCGACGCCGAAGCCATTGCAAGTCAGTCCGGCAAAGACAATGACGAGGCGAGCCACTTCGGGAGAGACAATGACGACGCAAGTCTCGGTTAGACCAGCCGGCCCCACTGCTCCTCGATCGCAAAGCCGATGCAGATCGTGATCGGACGCTAAGGCTCCTCATTCTTAAGCGTCACCTGGGCCATTGAAGCACCCGATTGTAGATTGGGAATCGGCATCGCTCGGTGCCCTGCGAGTAAGACGGTCCCTGCTTTCATTGCGGGGCAAGGTCGACGACTTTGTGTGACAGCCGTATCGTCACGACCGTCCTATAAGGACGGAACCCATCATCATCAGCGACCCTAGTCTTACGCTTCCTCTGCATTGTCTTGTGACAGTCGCGACAACGCCCACAACGCCGCCGTCTCCTTAGCGCACCAGGAGCATTGAATGCCTCCTGAGGGCTCACTGAGAGCAGTGTGGCAATCCCGGCACTCGGATTAGTAATCGTCGTACAGATTGAGGGTGGAGCTTACGGTTGGCCTTGGGCGCTGCTATTCCGAATCTGTGCTGCTTGTGTAACCCATGATCGACAGCACACCCTGGCCCGGACGGCCTTCAACGGTGGACTAGGGCTCTTTTGGGCCAGCGTCCGGGCCTTCTGTATGTGAGAGGCCTAGTCACACTAACGGCTCGCCGGGGTCCCCCCTCAAAGCGGGCCTTCTTTTTCACCGAAAAATCCCCGGGTCTAGTTTCATGCCGGATGACGTGTCCGGTCTTGCGTGCCCTTTCCTGAGTAATAGGGACTCGTAGGCGGCCAGATCGCTTTCCCGCGTGGCCCAAAGGACTCAAGAAACACAGCGGCCGCCTACGGGCGTGCTGGGGGCTTTCCTGAGAACAAAGTTGTGGTGATGCAAGTTGGCTGACGGGCTCTAAACGTCGACAGTGCGCTGTTACCAGAGCCGGCGATGGCCGGGCTGACATCAATGGATGGAGCCAGGCAGGCCCAACCGCGCACCATGAATCCAACGCCGCACTATCCAGCTGATTAGCCTGCCCAGGGCGCTAAAAATGAGGCCCATCAAGAGCAGTAGGATCGACTTGGGGCCAAGCTCTCCGAGCAAGGTTGTGTAGGCGCGATTGGCGAGCTCGGGGGAGAGCTGCTCCAGTTGGTTAGCAAACAGGTTCAGGACATCTCGCGAAAAACTAACAAGAGAGCCAAATGTCTCAACATGATTGAGTGCCAAGTACATATAGGCGAACATTGCCAGGACAACTTCCACGACGACGTAGAACACCAGAAGCGTGATCACTGCGACCACCACAAACAGGGATTTGAACAACGCGCTCATAGCCAAACTCCAAAGCAGATGCCGGGATAGTTACGGATGAGGGCTGGGTGATGCGCCGACGGAAGCGATGACGGGCAAGATCCGCTGTCGTGGGCGCCGACGAAACACCCAAAGAATGCTGCTTCAATCACTTGGGTTCCAAGTCAGAACGACGGGCCTCAATAATCCTTCCCTTAACCCGAGATTTCCCAGATAGCACCTCCCAACTGGCCTGCGGCCATGTCGCTCCAGTTCCGGAGGAACCTGCCTAGCCATACACCAACGGCCCGACCGGATCTCTCCGAGCGGGCCTTGGGATTTTGTTATTTTCTACGGATCGATCTCACGCATATGTGCCGCCGAAAAGTTCCGGGGGTCGGTTTCTGAGCGGCCCCTTCATGCTGTTCATGGCGTCGCGAGTGAAGGGGGTCGTGGGATTTCCCACACCTCCCCCGTCAGCACCAGAGTTAGGGTTACTACCGCTGGCGGCTTCGCATCGAAAGCCAGTATCGGTATTTCTAACGTGTGTTTAGGTCTGCGCCTCCGGACGTGCAACACACACTGGCTCGGATGGGCTCCCCCCGTGAACCCGCTGTCCGGGCCTTCTCGATGCGAAAGACCTAAACACACCAACGGCCCCGCCCGGATGTCTCCGAGCGGGCCTTCTTATTGACCGTGCCCTCTCAGGCAACCGTCAAATCTCTATCTGTCCAGCGATCCGTAGACGCTGGCAAGAGTGCCCATCCGTGTCTAATCTACGCGCTCACGACCGATAGTTTCGGGAGGCGGTGATGGTACGGGCTCTTGTGTTTGCATTGGTGCTCGCCCTGTCCGCGACAGGGTGTGGCCAGGATCAGTATA
>CAYOEI010000270.1:0-6491 GCA_964402825.1 uncultured Hyphomicrobiaceae bacterium | reverse complement strand
GCCCGCGCAGGCCCGAGGCGAAGCCGAGGAATAGCCGTGAGCGATATAAAACCCGCGCAGCGGGAACAGCCGTGAGCGAAAAAGTCTAAGCAATGACAAAAATGCGAATTCTCTATTCACCCCCCACTTTCCGCGCCACGCGCGCGTCGAACTTCGCCATATTGACGACGATGCGGTGGTGCATGCCCGAACCGATTTCCTCAACCTCGTCGCTGGCGCACACCTTCAGTTCAAGATGGCGGCCTTCGACCTTCACCAGCTCGGCCGTTGCGCGCACGCGCATCCCAACAGGCGTCGCGGCGATGTGGGAGACTTCCAGAAAGGTGCCCAGACTTTGTTGCCCGTCAGGCAGATGATCCTCGACCGCCTGCAACGCGGCGGCTTCTATCAGGTTGATCATCACCGGCGTCGCCAGGACGCCGACCTTGCCGCTGCCGACACTCGCGGCGGTGTGCTCCGGGCCGACGATCAACTCAGCTTCGCCAGTCATCCCGGGCTTAAGGGGGATCACTCCTTCACCAGCTTGGTCTCAACGACACTCGCCAGAAAAGAAGACCCAAGAGGAATGATCTCATCATTGAATTCATAGTCAGGTTTGTGAACATGAACGCTATCAACCCCGTTGCCGATCCGCATATAAGCGCCGGGGGACACATTCAGCATGAAGGAGAAATCTTCCGACCCCATGATCTGCCCCATATTGCGTTCGACATTCTCCTCGCCAACAAGTTCAGCGGCGCAATCGGCGGCGAAGACTGTCTCTTCAGGATCGTTGACGGTGGCCATAAACTCGACCCGGAAATCAAGCGTGGCATGCGCCCCCATGCTGGAAGCAAGACCCTCAACCGTTCTGCGCATATTGGTTTCGATCTTCTCCATGACATCGCTCGAAAAAGACCGGGCCGTGCCCATGATATGCGCTTCTTCGGGGATGACGTTATAGGCGTCGCCGGCATGCATCTGCGTGAAAGAAAGCACCGCGGTGTCCTTTGCGCTCACATTGCGCGACACGATTGCCTGGCACGCGGTAATGATGTGCGCACCGATCACCACCGGATCGATGCCCGCTTCAGGACGCGCGCCATGCGCGCCAACGCCAGTGATCTTGATATCGAAAAGCGCGCCGCTTGCCATCATCGCACCGGGGCGAATAGCGAACTTCCCGGTCTTGAGGCCAGGGTGGTTGTGCATGCCGTAAACAGTGTCGCAAGGAAAACGCTCAAACAGACCATCCTCGATCATCGCCTTGGCGCCGCCCAGACCCTCTTCGGCAGGCTGGAAAATAAAATGGACGCAGCCATCGAAATTCCGCGTTTCCGAAAGATAGCGCGCCGCCCCCAGCAGCATGGCCGTGTGGCCATCATGGCCGCAGGCATGCATCTTGCCATCAAATTTGGAGCGATGCTCAAAGCTGTTGGCCTCCATGATCGGCAGCGCATCCATATCGGCCCGCAACCCGACCGAGCGCGGATTGTTACCGATGCGCAGCGTTCCCACGACACCGGTCTTGCCCAGCCCGCGATGAACCTCGATCCCCCAGCTGCTGAGCTTTTCCGCGACGATATCGCTGGTCCGCTCTTCCTCCATTCCAAGTTCGGGATGGGCATGAATATCGCGGCGGATTGCCGTCAGCTCTTCATGAAAATCATTGATGCGGTCGATGATGGACATTTTTTTATTCATCTCTTTTTTCCAAGTTTCAATGAAACGGGGATCACTGCAGGCGATAGGATGCGATCAGGAATGCGCCCAGTCCCAGTAGAGTTCGCGCGCACGGGTGTAGAGGGGGCCGGGCTGGAGGTCACGGCTTTCGATTTTGGTAACCGGCATCAGTTTGAAATAATTTCCCGACGCGAAAATTTCATCTGCCTCCTCGAATTCATCAAAAGTGATCGAGCGTTGATAAACTTTTACGCCCGCGTCCTCAAGAAGCTTGATGGTGCGCTGACGCGTAACGCCATCCAAAAACGTGCCGTTGGGAGCGGGCGTATGCACCTCGCCGTCCTTGGCGAAAAACACATTCGACGTCGCCAGTTCCGCCACATGCCCAACCGGGTCAAGCACCAGGGCATTGTCAAAGCCCTTGCTGGCTGCTTCCGCCAGAGCCCGCGCCGAGTTGGGATAGAGGCACGCAGCCTTTGCATTCACCGTGGCCATGTCCACCGCGGGACGGCGATAGCTGGATTTCATCACCGAAAAACCGTCCGGCTCCGGCATGGGCAGCGCATAGATGCACATACAAAAAACCGTGCTTTCGGGGTTCGGCGGCACGGAAAAACGCCCTCCGTCCTGCGCCCAGTACATGGGGCGGATATAGAGCGCGGCGCCGGCGTCGAACTTCGCCACGCCATCGCGCGCAATCTCGATGATCTCGCCGCAGTCGCGTGTGGGTTTCAATCCGAGCGCGATCGCGGAATTGTTCACGCGTTCGCAGTGCATCTTGAGATCGGGGGTTACACCCTCAAATGCGCGCGCCCCGTCGAACACAGTGGAGCCAAGCCATGCGGCATGGTCGCGCGGGCCCAGGAGCTGCGGATTGCCCTCATGCCATTGCCCCTCGTAAAACGTCCAGGTCTGCGACCACTCAGTCATGTCTTGTTCCTCTCACGCCCCCTGCCGGCGAGCGCAAACGCTCAAGGTAGCGCGGTCATGGATGAGAAACCAGCGCAGATAAATAGGTTACACACCTACCCGTCCAAAACCGGGGAGTTTGAGTCCGGGGTTGCGGAAATCAATCCCGACAATCGCGCCGAGAATGTTGATCTCCAGTCCCTCGACCCATGCGAGCGTCAGCCCGGCATACCCGCCAAGCGATATCCGAAATCCGGTCCTGGAAGACGTCCAGCCTATCCAGCTTCCGTCATGGGGATAATCCTTACCGATGGCGGTTGGCGGCAAGGTGGCGGCAAGTTCTGGAACCGCCGAGAGCACCGAAGCAATGAAGGTATTGGAGTTGGGTCCGGGCCAGACGCGGTAATCACCTTGCGAAGAGAAGGAATATGCGGCGATGCCGGCGCGGATTTTAGGGATCAGCCGCGCCGCTTCAGCCCCGCGCACCTCATGCACCACGCGCGGGTTATTACCGTACCAGCGCCCATCCGGGGCGTAATTGTTGCGCCGCACGGGTTGCCCCCAGCCGACCTTGTCCCAGCGCTCATATCTGCCGGCGCCCTCTTCTTTCAGCACTATCCAGCTATGGGTGGCGAACACGCCTTTCCAGCGCCCGGTGCGCGCGGAATAAATGCGGATCATCGCCGGCCTGCTCTCGCGTGCGGGCGGCAGGGTACGGGTGCTGGACCAATTGGCGGTGGCCCAGCTGGAAGGATGGTCCTTGCTCCACCAGAATGCCGCGTGCAGCCCAAGCGGCGTCGCAACGAGCAACAGAAAAGATAAAATGAACATTTTGAGGATACGCACCTTCATCCGGCCTTTCCCGCAACTTAAACCAACAATTATGTCACGGGAGTTAATATCCAGATGGAGGTTAATTGTGGCAATTCAACAGCCTGGCATAAGTATGTGATCAAACTTTATGTCAGTGTTGAAACACTTCCAAAACGCTCTGGAGGGCAAAATGCTCTGGAGGGTCTAAATCTCCGGGCTGCGCGGATTATACACTCTGGGCGGCGAAACCGGTTTCTTCAAGGGCGGAACGCTTGGAGGCATAATCTGCACGGAAATACCTCCGCGCTCCTCAAGCGAGCGTTTGGAAAACGGGTTTTTTATTATGACCCCGGTCTGGTTGCGGTTGGCTTGTTCCATGGCGTCTTCCAGATCCTCGGCATCGCGCTGACGCCAGGGCAGCGAATAGAAACGCGGCTCGATCATGCCTTCGAGACGCAACCACATATAGATTGCCTTGCCCTCATGGAAGCTCACGGAGAGCACTTCGGCGCGCTCAACATCGCGCTCAAGCCAGGCATATGCAATCGGTTTGGGTTTCGACAGCAATCCGATGAACTGCACATAGGCGATCGGCAAAAACAATGTCATGGCGACAAGAGCCACAACGCGGATGGGTGTATTACGCGGAGCCCAGATTGCGATGCTGGCCAGCAGCGCCGCGAGAGCGATGGAAGCTGCGAAGATGTAATAGATAATATCCATGGGGTGGCTCCTTTTGATCACTCTTTTGGCTGCTTGCGGTATCCAGTGATGAGGGGCCGGCGCAGGGTCGAGACGCTGCCCTCCACCAGATCGCCCTCGCCCGTCAGGCGGAAGCTGAATGCGGTTTCTTCCTGATTGTGGTAGCGCAGATGCAATTTCGTATTCAGAATCTGCCGTAAATTCTCGTATTTTCCGCGCACACTCACAACCACGGTGACCGGGACCACGTCACCAACCGGTACAATGCCGTACATATGCACGTTGATAGTATACTCGCCGGGCCTGATGCCACGGCTATAGGAAATCTCATAATTCTCGTTGGTTGCGTCGCCTTCAATGCCGAGATCGTCACGCAGCAGGTTAAAAACATCGTTGCCCTGATTCCAGAAACCGACCGGCGTCGATCTTGGCGCCTTGACCCACAAGTCCACATCAAGCGGCATATCGTTTGGCCAGTGCATTTCGACGATCACACTGCCCGGCGCCCTGTGGTCCTCGGTTTCTTCCTTCTTCTTCTGCTGCACGTGGGGCAGAAGCATGACGACAATGGCCACGAACCCGATGAGCGTCAGCAGGATTACATCGCGAAAGACGGTATCGGTGGTGCCGTCATCAAAGTCGTTGAAGTCATCGAATGGGGTCACCGTTTTTCACCATACTGTACGATATAGGAAATCAGATTGACGGTGCCAGTGGACAAAATGCGGTGGTTGATGTTGAGCCAGACATTCAGCACGGCGCCAAGCAAGGTGGTATAAAGCGCTACCGACATTCCCCTGATCAGGGTCGCGACCATAATTGCAACATTTTCGGGGTTTGATACCGCTTCGGGTTCCACGCCCGACAACGCGATGATGAAGCCGATCACCGTGCCTATAAGCCCCAGAAAGACCAGCATATTGGCAATGTGGCGCACAATCTGGATACGGTGGGAAGTCTTGAGCCGCAGCATGTTTATCTGGATGGAGCGGCTCTCGGCATCCCTGGTGCGCGGCGCGGCCATGTAACGATCAGCTTGCGCCTTGGCGGTTTTACCCCCGGCCTTCATGTTATTTATTGCAACAGATGTTTGCCAGATCTTGAAGGCGCAGATCGCAAGCCCATACACGAACACCGCAAATATGATGCCCGACAGGATCGCTGTCAGAGGTTCGAATAATCCATCCAGCCAGCCCTGCAGCCATGCCGCACCAATAAGTGCAAATGCAACGATGTTGATGAGTGAAAAGCGCAGGACGAGTAAATAACGGTGGGCCATGCTGTCTCCTTAACCCGCTCCAGGGCGTGAGTGAGCCCAAGCAATGGAACGCCGGATAAAGTCTAGCGCAAGTTTCGACCATACGGAATCGTTTGATGGCGCCAAATCAACCCATCGACGGCGTTGCCGAACTTGCCCGATCTGCCCGGTATTCAAGCCTTTCTAACGCACTCAGAGGCAAAATCCATCACGCACAATGGATGCCATTAATGAGTCCTGACCCTAAGTCTGCGTGCCGCCGTTCACTTGAATGAGCTGACCGTTGATGAAGGCGCCTTCATCGGACACAAGCAGGCCAACTGCTGCCGCAATCTCCTCATTCAGACCAAGACGCCCGAGAGGTATCTTTGCTTTCTGCGCCTCAATGTGGGCGGCCATGTCCGGGTCGCCGGCATGATCGCCAGCGATGGGGCCGGGCGAGACGATATTAGTCGAGATGCCTCTGGCGCCGAATTCCTTGGCCAGAGATTTGGTAAGCCCCCATGCGGCGTGTTTGGCGGCGGAGACGTGGGAGCGCCCGTTATAGCCCTGAATTGCGTTCATCCCGGCGAGGTTGACGATCCGCCCCCAGCCCTTGCCGATCATGCCGGGCAGGAGCGCCCTTGCGAGCCAGAAAGCTGCATAAAAATCAACGGCGAAGACGCGGTTCCATTCATCCTCCGGCATTTCCAGAAAAGGGCTCATGGGCCGGATCGCTGCATTGTTCACCAGCACATCGACCGTGCCAAATTTATCCAGCGCCTCACCTGCTATTTGTGTGCAGTCACACGAAACACCCACATCTCCCATGGCGATGAGCGCTTCAACGCCGTGGCTTTCAACCTGTTTAGCGACGGCCTCGCAGGCCGCCTTATCGCTCGATCCGTTGAGCACCACATTGAACCCTTTGGCGGCGAGAGCCAGTGCAATCGCGCGTCCGATATTTTTCTCCGAGCCCGTGATGAGAGCCGTTTTGCGGTGCGTCGTCATATCGTCTCCTGATATTTTAAGCCGGTTTATCTCCGGCCAGCGTGATGCGGTGCATCACCCGTTTGTGGCCATGATAGTCGTTTATCGTATTATGCTGTGTGCAGCGATTGTCCCAAAATGCAGTCTAGCCGGGTTGCCAGCGCAACCGGCAGGTAAA
>CAYOEI010000269.1:0-7866 GCA_964402825.1 uncultured Hyphomicrobiaceae bacterium | reverse complement strand
CAAGGATTTTGAAGTTTCACGGCTGCCGCCCAAAATCGATGTTTGCGCCCGGCGTTATCTGTCGAATGTAAGCTTCGTCAACGGGGCTCCAAGTAATCCGGCTGCCGCCTGTCCGCAATATAAGCGCTTGCCGGTCGAAGCCTTTCCGCGCGCGCCGATGTTGCAAGACGCCAAGTCCAGCGCTCCAATACAAAGCATACCCTCGCGCCAATCTTCTGCAGTGATGTCTTCTGCAGTGAAGTCATCTGCCCTCCAGTCACCAACGCCGGCGTCTCAGGCGGCAATTGGCGGAGGCGGCATGTTTGGCTTCGCACCGGCAACGCCCACCGTCGCTGGTTACCTCTTCCGGAATAATTCCGTACTCAGCAAGTAGGGTCCTGTGACCCCGGACTCATTCAGTTATTCCGGTATTTTCTTGGAATAAAGAACAGGTGGTCCTGGCGCTCTACTGCCAGATGGCAGGAAATACAAAACTTTACGCGCGGAGCTCCTTCGCCTTTTGTGGTTCCGAAGAGAGAGCCATCCGGCATGATCATGGTGTATCGCCAGTTGCCGCTCACATAATTGAAGCCGTCAGGCATTTTTTCCATCAAAAATAATGCGCCAGGTTGCACCGTGCCGTTTTTGGTCACGGTGATGCTGTCTTTGGCAATTATCGAGCCCGCGGGCAGTCTGCCGGCGCTTTCGAACCGGCCATAGGCTCGTGCTGTCTCGTTTGCATAATTGTTGAGAAGCCGGTGGCCATGAGAGGCGCTACGATACGGCGCTCGGTTATAGCGCTTCCATTTCTGATAGCCGATTGCGCCTTGCCGCCCGGAGAGGCGATAGCGCCGGGCCATGTCCTGTTTGAGTTCTACATATATACGCTCGGCCTCTTCCTCGCTCACAGATGCGGGATTTTTAACCCGAAAATGGCGGCGTGGCCCTCTGGGTTCTTCGGCTGGTTTGACGGGAGCGGATCTGGCCGGCTCCTCGCTCGCATCGAGAACATTCTCATTCACCTGCCCCGCTGCTGTGAACGCTAAAGGGGGCCCGAGGATTGAGGACAAGGCAAGAGTGGAGAGACACTTTGTGAGGGCCGTTGCACCAAAGGATGAAATTCCTGAATTTTGTGAATGGATTTTACGCACCTGACCCACTCGCTGTTGCTGTGGCTCCTGTTGCCTGAAGGTCATTTTAGTGAATTGGCGCGTTCGGCGTAAAATCAATCCGCGTCACTTATTGGCGATTGACCTGTGAGGGCCGGTTGGGGCTTCCTGGAGCGTGCGGCCAAAAGCGCCAGAATGAACACAATGACGCCGGTTTCGGTGTTGTAGACGAAGTCAATCATCCACGGCTCCACGCGGGAGGTGAAGACCGCCTGCAACCCTCCAGGTTCCTCCGCCAGTTTCCGCACGCGCATACTTGCCGCCAGATACCCGGCCAGGGCGAGCGCTGGCAGGATCAGCGCCGCCGCAAAGGCCAGCGGCTGGAGGCGCAGCCAGCTGTGCAGGCCGACGCAGCCATGTGTCCAGACAACAATTACCGCCAGTCCCATGACCATCCCGCGCATTGGCGCGTAGACGGCAAAGGCCCCGAGGGTGGAGATGTAGGAACTATCATAGACGCTGATCGCCGGTAAAATACCGTTGGCAGCGATGTGCGCGGCAAGAAAGAGAGGGATGGCGAGGCCGAAAACGAGCTGTACGGCTTCCCAGGTTTTAAGTTTGAAATTGCGCCAGGCGACAAAAGGCCCACAGCGCGAGCCCTGCCTTGCCCTAGAATGGCCAGACGATCAGCAGCATCGGCACCGATACCGTGATCACCAGAATCTCCAGTGGCAGCCCCATGCGCCAGTAATCGCCGAACTGGTAGCCGCCCGGTCCCATGATCAGCGTATTGTTCTTGTGCCCGATAGGGGTGAGGAAGGCGCACGATGCGCTGATCGCCACCGCCATCAGGAACGGGTCCGGATTGACGTTAAGACGCTCGGCGATGGTGATGGCTACGGGCGCGGCGACGATGGCGGTTGCGGTGTTGTTCAGCACATCCGACAGGATCATGGTGACCACCATCAGGACCGTGAGCACAACCCATGGCGCGGCTCCGGCGGTGGCGTTCACAATCCCATCGGCAATGAGCGCCGTGCCGCCGGTTTCCTGCAACGCATTGCCAATGGGGATCAGCGATCCCAGCAGAACGATGATCGGCCATTCGATGGAGGCATACAGCTCGCGCACGGGCACAATGCCCAGGAGCGCCATGAGAACGCAGGCGCCCGCGAGCGCGATGGGCAGGTAAACCAGCTCAAAACTTGCCAGTGCAATGGCCAGTGCAAAAATACCAACCGCCAGCCAGGCGGTCTCGCGCTTGATGACCTGCAGGCCGCGTTCGGCCAGGGGGAGTGCGCCGAGCCATTCGGCGATATCGTCCAGGCGGTCATTGGCGCCGAACAGCAGCAGAATATCGCCGGGTTTTATTTTCAGATGCCGGACGCGGTCATGGAATTTCTTACCCCCCCGAGAGACGCCGAGCAAAGTGACGCCGTGGCGGTATAGCAGGCGCACATCAAGCGCGGAGCGCCCGTTGATGCGTGAGCTTTCCTGAACCACCACCTCCAGTAATCCGGTATCGGCGGCGCCAATGAGCCCGCCATGTTTGTCCCCGCCGACATAGTCCAGCTCGAGAGCGCCGGTGAGATCTTCAATGGCCTGGGGCGCGCCTTCGACAACCAGAATGTCTCCTTTGCGTATGCGGGTGCGCCGGGCCTGTCCGGGCAAACGATTACCGCGCCGCACCAGTCCCACGATTGCCGCGCCGGCTTCCTCGGCAATTTCGTCCAGTTCGCGCACCTGCTTGCCGATCGTTTGCGAGTCCGCCTTGACGCGCACTTCCGCGATATAGTCGGAGATATCGAACAGCTCCGCGCCGCTGTCATGCTCGCGCCGCTCCGCGGGCAGCAGCCGCCAGCCGATAAGCGCCACGAAGAGGACGCCCGTAACCGCGGCGACGATGCCAACGGGCGCGAAATCGAACATTTTGAAGGCTTGACCAAGCTCCTGTTCGCGGAACGAGGCGATGATGATGTTGGGCGGGGTGCCGATCAGCGTCACCAGCCCGCCAAGGATGGTGGCGAAAGAGAGCGGCATGAGGGTCAGCGCTGGCGAGCGCTCCGCCTTGGCGGCGGCCTGTACATCGACCGGCATCAACAGCGCCAGGGCGCCAACATTGTTCATGACTGTGGAGAGCGCCGCCCCGACCCCGGCCATGATGGCGATATGGCTGAAGAGGGAGCGCGAGGAGTCCATCAAATGGCGCGCAACCGCCTCGATTGCGCCTGAATTCACCAGCCCCCGGCTGACCACCAATACCAGCGCAATGATGATAACGGCCGGATGCCCAAAACCTTCAAATGCGTGTTTCTGATCGACAACGCCAACCCCAACCGCCACCACCAGGGCTCCGAAGGCGACGATGTCATAACGGATGCGGCCCCAGACCAGCAACGCGAATATCACGCCCAGAAGGGCGAAGAGGGTTATCTGGTCTGGTGTCATGGAATAAGGCCCTCCGGTGCTTGGCGGCTAACAGCTCCATCGCATAGCGCCTTTTACGGCGCCGCGCCAGATTGCTTCAGAGACGGGGGAGCGGGTAGCGGGGCGATTCCATAAAAAAGAAATGCCTCTAGGGTCCTGACCCTAGCTAAACGACCCGTGGCAGTGCTTGTATTTTTTACCCGAGCCGCAGGGGCACGGTGCGTTGCGCGGAACCTTGCCCCATGTTGAGGGGTCTTTGGGGTTTGCTTCGGCGCGGCCCTTACGGCCTATTTTACCGGCCGTGGCAAACTCATCCTCGCCCGTGATTGGCGAAATATGATGTCCTTCCATTTCCGGCAACTCGGGCATTTCCAGCATCGGCGCGGGTTCATCTGGCGCAAGCTCGACATGTGAGAGCTGACCGGTCACGGCCCGGCGAAGTTCGCTGAGAAGCGCCTCAAAAAGCGTAAAGCTTTCCGTCTTGTATTCGTTGAGCGGGTCGCGCTGCCCGTAACCGCGCAGACCGATGACCTGGCGCAGATGCTCCAGTGTCACAATATGCTCGCGCCAAAGATGATCCAGCGTTTGCAGCAGAACCGCTTTTTCGACCTGACGCATTGTGTCGGGGCCGAAGTCTGTGGCCTTTTTCGCTGCAGCCTCATTCACGCGGGCGAGGAGGCGCTCGAAGATTTCTTCATCCGCGATGCCTTCTTCCGCGGCCCATTTTTCGATTGGTAATTTCAAATCGAAGGTATTCTCGACAGCTTCGGCAAGACCGGCGGCATCCCATTGCTCGGCGTAGGCTTTTTCCGGGATATGCTCGGCAATCATCCCTTCCACAACCTCGTGGCGCATGTCGCCAATGGTTTCGGAAACATCCTCATCCACCATGAGATCGAGGCGCTGCTCGAAGATAACCTTGCGCTGGTCGTTCATCACATCATCGAATTTCAGAATGTGCTTGCGGGCATCGAAATTGCGCGCCTCGACCTTCTGCTGCGCTTTTTCCAGCGCCTTGTTGATCCAGGTATGAATGATGGCTTCGCCTTCCTGCAGGCCAAGCTTCTGCAACATGCCGTCCATACGGTCGGAGCCGAATATGCGCATCAGGTCGTCTTCGAGAGACAGGAAGAATCTTGAATGGCCCGGGTCACCCTGACGGCCGGACCGGCCGCGCAGCTGGTTGTCGATGCGGCGGCTTTCATGCCGCTCGGTGCCGATGACGTAAAGACCACCCGCCTCGATCACCACCTGCTTCTTCGTCTCGATGTCGGCATCAATTTTCTTGCGCTGCGCATCGATTTGTTTTTGCGTCGGATTCTTATCCTTGCTCTCCTGCTTGGCAATCCAGCCTTCCAGGAGCATCTCTGGATTGCCGCCGAGCTGGATATCAGTGCCGCGACCGGCCATGTTGGTGGCTATTGTGACCGCGCCTGGAGCACCGGCCTGAGAGATGATCTCGGCTTCCTGCTCGTGATAACGGGCATTCAGAACCTGGAAGGCCTTGGTCCTTTCCTTGCGCAACATCGAGGCCAGCTCTTCTGACTTGTCAATCGACGTGGTGCCCACAAGCACCGGCTGGCCGCTTTTCTGGCAGTCCTTGATAAGCTCGATGATCGCCTTGTACTTTTCCGTCGTTGACCGGTAAACCTCGTCATCGTCATCGATACGGATCATGTCCTGGTTGGTCGGAATCTCAAGGACGTCCAGGCCGTAAATATCCATGAACTCGTCGGCTTCGGTAAGTGCCGTGCCCGTCATGCCGGCGAGTTTTTCATACAGCCGGAAATAATTCTGGAAGGTCACCGAGGCCATGGTCTGGTTCTCGGGTTGTATAGAGACATGCTCCTTGGCTTCCAGCGCCTGATGCAGCCCTTCGGAATAGCGGCGGCCTTCCATCATGCGGCCGGTAAACTCATCGATGATGATGACCTGGTCATTCTTCACAATGTAATCGCGGTCACGCTGAAACAGCTTGTGGGCCCGCAGCGCCTGATTCACATGGTGGACCGAGGTGACGTTCTCGATGTCGTATAGCGAGTCGCCCTTGAGCAATCCCTCTTTCGTCAGGATTTTCTCAATATGCTCATTGCCTTCTTCGGTCAGCGCCACCGTTTTCATCTTCTCGTCGACCTCATAGTCGGACTCGACGAGCTCGGGCATGATGGCGTCGATGGTGTTGTAAAGGTCTGAACGGTCCTCGACCGGGCCAGAAATGATGAGCGGCGTGCGCGCTTCGTCAATCAGGATGGAATCAACCTCATCGACAATGGCGAAGACATGACCGCGCTGGGCCATCTCTTCAATGGAATATTTCATATTGTCGCGCAGATAGTCGAACCCGAATTCATTGTTGGTGCCGTAGGTTACATCGCAGGCATATTGCACCTTGCGCTCGGCGTCATCGAGGTCATGCAGGATGCAGCCGACACTGAGGCCCAGAAACTCGTAAACCTCGCTCATCCATCCGGCATCGCGGCTGGCCAGATAGTCATTGACGGTGATGACATGCACGCCCTTGCGGGTAAGCGCGTTCAGATAAACAGGCAGGGTAGCGACAAGGGTCTTGCCCTCGCCGGTTTTCATTTCCGCAATATTGCCTTCGTGAAGCACCATCCCGCCGGCTAGCTGGACATCGAAGTGGCGCTGGCCCAGCGTGCGCTTGGCGGCTTCGCGAACAGTTGCAAAAGCCGGCACCAGCAGCTCATCCAGTTCAACGCCATCGGCGACCTGTTTACGGAATTCATCGGTCCGGGCACGCAGCTGTTCATCGGTGAGTTTTTCCAGCTCACTTTCGAGCGCGTTGATCGCGGCAACATTGGCGTCATACGCCTTGAGCTTTCGCTCATTTGACGAGCCGAATATCTTGCTGGCAATATCGCCAAAGGCAACCATTTGAAGTCCTTTCAGTTCCTGGTCTGCAGCCTTGTAAAAACTGCTCCTCTTTTTTTGAGGATCGCCGCGCCAGGATTAATCCCAAAATAGTCCCAAACCATGATAGCCGCACGATATTATCTTCGCACCGCCTCGTTCAGGATAAAAATCTCATGGCCTTGCACTCGCACTGGCGAGTGGCGGGCCCGCCAGAGAGATAAGTAGGCCCCGCCCCCTTGTCAACGCGGCGCTTCAGCAGCATTAACGCCAAGCAAATTGACGTGATCGCGAGTAAACGTTGCTTGGCAATGCCGTATGCCAGGCGGTATGACTGCTCAACGCTTCGTTTGATGACATAAAGATGACATTACTCGGTCTTATTGAACGGCAAAATTTGAGAAATTCATTTAAGAGGATGGGTCTGTGAATCTCCTTAAAATATCGCTGGCTGCTGCTGGCATCGCAACATTACTGACTGGCGCCGCCTTGGCTGGCCCTAAAGTATTGGCGACCGTCGACGGGATTGAGATCACCGAAAGGGATATCGAAATCGCCCGCGCTGAAATTGGCGAGCAGATTGCAAATATGCCGGCTGAGGAAAGCCGCAGAAATCTGCTGCTCTACGTCATCGAAAACCAGCTCCTCGCAGAAGCGGCGAAGAATGAGAAGGTCGCCGAAGATGATGCCGCCAAGGAGGTGATGGAATATTACCGCCGCAGGGCGCTCCACGATCTCTACTATGACCGTAAGATTCGTGACGCCGTCTCCATGGAAACCGCCAAAAAGACCTATGAAGAGCAGATCGCGAAGATGGAGTCCAAACCCGAAGTCAACGCCAGGCACATCCTGGTGACAACCGAAGAAGATGCGCTCGACATTATCGAGCGGCTCAATCGCGGCTCTGACTTTGCCGAACTGGCCAGGGAAAAATCCACCGGTCCGAGCGGCGCGCAAGGCGGTGATCTGGGATATTTCTCAAAAGGCCAGATGGTGCCGGAATTCGACAAGGTGGTATTTGAACTCAAAAAGGGCGACATCTCCGAGCCGGTCAAGACACAGTTCGGCTGGCATGTCATCAAGATTGAGGACAAGCGCGACAGCAAGCCGCCAGCTTTCGACACGGTCAAAGGCCGGCTGATCGCGGGGATGGTCTCTCAGAAGGCCGTTGAGGTTATTACCGCCCTGCGCACGTCGGCAAAGATTGAAATCGTCGATCAGGAAATCAAAAAAGCATTGGAGGCGGCCGGGACACGGGGCAGCTTCAACTAACAGGCAATCAGCGGGTCGGGGGTTCGAATCCCTCTGCGCCTACCAGTGTTTTCAAGGGGTTAGCGGTTTTTTACTCTTTTCTAAATTGGCTATGGGGCACACCACGGGGCACAAAAGTGTGGATTTGCTCCAACCATGGCCGATAGCAATGAGCACCTGTTTTCTTTCACCAGCCCTATTATCGATACCGGCCCTATTATCGATACCG
>CAYOEI010000268.1:0-4683 GCA_964402825.1 uncultured Hyphomicrobiaceae bacterium | reverse complement strand
CAGGCGGGTCGATGACTTGTTTAAAAAGCAGGGAGTGGTGCTGCAGGTTCCCTTTGAAGCGTCGGACACGGTCGCTACAATGGGGCTCCTGTCAGCCGGACTGGGTGTAACCATATATCCCAAAAGTCTTGCTGATTTTTTTGGTCCTCTCTTCGAGGCGCGGCCGATTAAACATCCCGACTTTTTGATTCAGTTGTTACTGGTATGGCGGTCGTCGGATCGCAACAAGGCGCTTCTAAATTTCCTCGAGATCGCCAAATCCGTTTATCCTCGATAACAGGGGCAATTGAAGGAACGCGGCATCAGCGCAATCAACACAGCTCAAAAGGCAGAAATGACAACCACAAAAGTGGACTGATTACGGGGATCGCGCGGCCATCCAATAGGGTGGGACGCAGCTATTTTGTCTCCCGCCAGAGATAAGCGCGCAAAACTTTTCCGCCGTTTCCTGATGGCCTTCTTGCCCCATGTGAAAATCGACCCTCGGAAATTTCTTCCAGCCATGTTCGAGGTTGAGCGTCCCAAAGCGGAAACCGGGCTTGTCCAGCTCCATCTCGCCCTCCTTGAGCTTTTGAAAATCAAATTCCTTGAGCTGCGGAAATGCCATCGGGATCCGCGTGGACAAGTAGCTGACAAGCAAGGGCAGGTTCTGTCCCCTTGAGATATCGATCATGCGATCGACTTGGGCAGCGAAATATTTGAAGCTTTCGGGGGAATAGCGCTGTTTTTCCGGTTTTCTGAAAAACAACCGGTTCAACCTGAAATATGCGAAACGCGCACCTATGAGCAGATAGGATTTCGACAGAATGGGAGAATATGTCAGGGGCGGATTTCGGTCGTTCTTGTGAGCCATATAGATCACGAAATCGGCCTCTAGATTCGCCAGCACCTCCTGCATGTTATCGGCAACGTTTTCAGCGTTATATCCCGGTGTCCCGAAGTTGATGACCTCAATATTGCCATCGATGCGTTCCATGCGCTTTTGAAACGTCAGGGCAAGCGGCATCGACCAGCCAAAGGCTTCGCTATCGCCGAAGGTGGCGATGCGGAACTTGTCTGATTTAGGCGGCACCGGCCGGTCGGATCGAATGCCCTGGGCATTTACCTGCCAGACAATCGGTTTTTCAAAACGCTTGATGATCCCCCTGAACTCAACGCGGGCGCCTGGTTTGAGCAAATAGGCGCGTGAATCGCTGCCCGGAGCCCGGGTGACAAGATTTTCCAGATCACGAGCCCCCGGCATGAAAAAGCGCGCACTGACCTCCAGGACCAGAAAAGTAAGAATGAGAGAAATGACGGCAGTGATGGCGCCGAGAACGCGCTGCCTTGGTCTGGGCGGCTTCTTGAGATCAGAATCTTTCATAGCTGACCGGGATTTGTCGCGCGCTCTTGGAAGATACCGGGTTCTCATACACCGGACAAATTGGAGAAACCAGCCCGTCACGTGATCAAATCCGGGTCAGGTAAACTTTGTAATTGGTGCATCCGCGGTCAGCTCATCTCCTATCTCGATGGCACCTTGACCAGGGCCTCGCCATCGAGCACAACGGTTTCGCCAACCCTGCAGGCGCAGGCAAGCCGGGCTTGGGTTTTCTCAGGCATCAGCTCCTCGACCGTGACCATCACATCCACCGTGTCGCCGATCTTGACCGGTGCTCGGAAGTGCAACGACTGGGAGATATAGATCGCACCTGGCCCCGGCAGGCGCGTGCCCAACAGCGCCGAGATCAGCCCTGCTGTATAAAGCCCGTGAACGATGCGCGTGCCAAAGGGGGTCTTTGCTGCAAAATGTTCAGACAGATGGATCGGATTGCGGTCACCGGTAATCTCGGCAAATCCTACCACGTCATCGGACGAGACGACCTTGGTGAGCGCCTCGGTCATGCCGAGTGAGAGGTCTTCGAAATAGAGTGTCTGCAGTGGAAGTAGCATGGGGAAATCAGTCCGGCCGCGGGCCACTTGTATTAGTTGATCTTAAGTGCACTGAACATAGCAGAGCGGAGTGGCTCAAGTCATTCCGGGTTGAGCAGGAGATGTCCGATCCTGGCACGGGCGATCCTGGCACGGGCTGCCATTCAGCAATAATAGCCGGCACGATAGCTTAGAAGTGTTTGGCGGAAGCTCAACGGCTCAATGTCTGCTCATGGCGCGGAACGGACGGTCAACCGCCCTCGGAAGAACGACAGCTGCCGGGCAGCAAGCGGGCAACGCATGCCTTGTCAGATGATTTGCCTTGCTGAACTGCTATGCTCGGTCAGTCAGGCCCGTTTCTTTTGCTCCTCCTCGGGCAGCTCGGTCAGCCGGCTTGCCTTTTCTTCAGCTGAAGCCACTATCCGCGCAGCTTGCGCCTTGCCTTCTTCTATGATTGCGGCGGCATCCCGTTGCGCTTTTTGCAGGCCAGCCGCATAGTCGGAGTCCAAGGACGCATCCAACTGCTGATCTGTTTCACCTGCAATCTTCGACAGTTTGGCGGTTTCGTCACGGTAATCTGCAATAAGCTGATGCAGGAATTCACCCTGAAGCGTTTCCACGTCTGACTGCGTTTTGCATTTCAGAAAACGCAAAGACAGTGCCCCATACTGCTGGTATCGATGCGAATAGAATCCGATGAGTTCTGTGTTCCAGTTGAAGAGAAATTGCATAGCCTGAACGAGTTCGGTGCTGTTTTCGGTTTCGAGAGCCTGCCCCGTCTCGTCAACAGAGATAGCTTCCTTTTCGGGCATCTTCTCACTCCCATCTGGCGCCGCGGCGAGAGTGGTGCTGCCTTGATGCGAATCATGAACCTCTGCACCACAGGGCAAGCGGCGCGACCAAGGTAACGCTGCGCAACTGACTTAAGGCGCAATAGATTGATAGCTACTGTACTGGATGATTTGATTAGACACCCATCGGCGGCGTCTGTCTAGCGGGACGTCCGCGCCTTAACTATGTCTGCCTTGCATCAAAAAGCGGACGTTTAGTGGTCAGGCTTACTCTGATCTACCATCCGCCTTTCTCAAGCCAGTGTTCGAGCATGGGCATTCGGTCGAAGCCCCAGAATGGCTCTCCATCGACGAGGAAGAAGGGCGAACCGAATACGCCCTTCGCAATCGCCTCATTGCTCATGGTCTTTAACTTTCACTTTCATCGGTTCGCTGGAAATCCCGGCTTCGATCTCGTCAGCCTGGAGTCCAAGGCTCGCTCCAACAGATGCCACATTAGCCGGCACCGTCATGTCTTGGGCTTCAGCGAAATAGGCATGGAACGCGGCACGGGCGAAATCATGCGCCACGTCGGGTGCGTGTTCCTCGACCCAGTAGTACGCACGACTGGCTGGAAGAGCGGTAATGGGGTGGTTCTGTGGAGGTTGAAACGCGAGACTGGTTTGACGAGACAGGCGGGCCCAATCGCGACGGGCATAGTCGCCCTTCATCGGGGTTGAGCTCAGGCCGCGGGCACCTGTGTGTTTGAAGGCAACGCCGAGCATGTAGGGGCGCCAGAGCGCGGTTCGGCCGTGGCGCTCTGCAAGCTCATCTATTGTGGCGGAAGCAAAGTAGGCGTAGCCCGAGCTGAAGTCGAACCAGAATTCGATCGGAGAATTCAGCATTGTCAGCTCCATGGATGTCTAACGGATACGGCAGCTTATGGCACAAAGCTGACTTCAATGGCAGTCTCGCTGCATGGCCGTTTTCAGGGCTATAGCTGACGCTTTCTTCAACACCGGTTATTTCTTTATCGCCCACGCGATTGCCTGTTCCAGCCGGTCATCGCCCCAGAACATTTCACCGTCCCCGGTTAAGAATGCCGGTGCGCCGAACAGGCCCAGCGCCTCAGCATCACCGGTTTGCGTGCGCAGGCGCTGCTTGATCTCAGGATCCTCAGCTCGGGCCAGAAGCTCATCCCCATCCAGCCCGATGGCCGTCAGGCATGTCCCAAGCGCGGTTCTGTCGTCGAGCTGCATGACGCCCGTGAACTGCTCGGTGAATACAAGCCGGCTTAAATCGCCCAGCCCATCCCTCATCCGCGCCGATCAAGGCTGCCCTCGCCGCGTAGAGGCCGTTTTGCGGGAAAGGGTCGGGCATCTGGAAGGTGAGCCCGCGCGCCTCGCAAATCCGTTCCATGTCGCGGACCATGTAACGGCCCTTTTCCTTCTGCTCCACGAAAGGAGAGGTGGTCCATCCCTGGCGCTTGAACAATGGCCCCAGCAGGAACGGCCTCCATCGCACATCCACGCCGGCGTCGCGCGCCATATCCTCGATCCGCATGACCGAAAGATAGCTGTAGGTGGAGGCGAATTCGTACCAGAAATCGAGTTTGGCCATGGCAGATGAGACTAGCATTTGCTTGCCGGGTCGCGCCACATCCCTATAGTGCCGCAAAACTCAAGTTAGCAGGGCGCTTTCATGGCCGACGCCAAGAAAATCGACAAAGTCGTGCTCGCCTATTCGGGCGGGCTCGACACCTTGATCATCCTCAAATGGCTGACCGAGACCTACTCTTGCGAGGTGGTGACCTTTACCGCCGATCTGGGGCAGGGGGGCGAGGTTGAGCCCGCCCGCGCCAAGGCCGAGATGATGGGTGCCAGCGCGATCTATATCGAGGATCTGCGCGAGGAGTTCGTGCGCGACTTCGTGTTCCCCATGTTCCGGGCCAACGCGCTCTATGAGGGCATCTACCTGCTCGGCACCTCGATCGCCCGGCCGC
>CAYOEI010000267.1:0-16566 GCA_964402825.1 uncultured Hyphomicrobiaceae bacterium | reverse complement strand
CCGATAAGGGCAACCTGAGCGCCTTCATCGGCGGCGGTAATAGCAGCGGAAAAGCCCGCCGACCCGGCGCCGATGACCGCGAGATCATATTTGCCGCCTTTTCCTATTCTGGACGCAGGGGGGCAACAGGATTCACTCTTCTCTGACATGGTATTCCCTTCTATTGCGCTCACAAGTGATCGCCATAACGATAACGGTTTCGCTGAAGCGCCAGATCATGAGCTTCTTCCAGCGAGACAAAAGCAACGTCCGGTCTATCAGTCGCCCAATCGCGGAAGGCGCAATCGTCAATGAACAAGTTGACATGGTTGCAAAACGCGCCGCGCAGATTCTCGCAACATGCAGCGCTATCGGGGGCTATGATCGACATGACCGGTTCCGGCGGCCGTGAAGATACGATTGTCCTGGACGTCATCTCGATTTCAATTGTCTCGCCCGTGGCGGGACAGAGCGTCGAAGCCGTAGCCGGCTTGCCGAGTATCTCCGGCAGGAACAGCGCATCGAAAACGCACCATGTGTACAGCTCCCTGTTCCCGGCCTTAAACCTGTGGTTTGCCGGTGTGAGACTCAGTCCCCCGAAAGCCGTGATCGCGCCTGTCACGTCGAACTCAATGGTCGAACGCGGTATGTCATTCAGCTGACTGTCCACTTGAGCCGGGGACAGGCTTAACCATTCCGCCAGAACGATCCGGTGCACCGGCAGACCGTCTCCAAGAAGCCGGTAGAGCGCGAGCGTCAGGGGAATCAGGTGCGAAGCACCGGCGAGGAAATTCCCCTCCCGCAGATAGTTGCGGAAGTCATCGCGATGGTCGTAATGGTCCTGGTCCAGCATAAGGTTTCTCGCTCAATTACTCACTTAGGGTGGGTGTGCTTTTATGTGCCGCCCACTGCTAGACGGTATTCCGCTGCTCGCAGCGGCGCAGATAATAGACATAGGCGGCAACGGCGATGGCGGCGGCGATGGAGATGCGCAGCGCAAACCTGAACTCAAGCCAGAAAAGAAGCGCGGACAGCGCGACGACAGTGACAACGGCCGGAATCATCGGCGACGGGCCCTTACGGCCCGAACGCAGATAGAGCGCGTATGCGACGACGCCCATGGACGCGAACAACATCGGGAACAGCCCGTAGTCGAGCCAGCCGACGATCGCTGACAATCCGGCAAACCCCAAAAGAATGACCAAAGCTGGGGTGAAGCAGCACAGGGCCACGATGGCCGAACCGATCAGGCCGTTCTTGAGCAAAGCATTGTCGCTCATTTTGACGTCGCTCATCTCAGCTTCCCTGTTTCGCGAGCTTGGATGGGAACCCTATATTCTCCGTAGCCTTCATAAGAGCGGCAAGGTTCGTCTTGGCGTCGTCATATTTGACGACAGCAGATCCTTGCCTGAGCGATGCCTTGGCGCTTATCACGCCGTCAACTCCCTTGAGCACGGATTCAACCTGGTAAGGGCATGAGGGGCAAGACATGCCCTGTACATCCAGTTTGACGGTCTGATCGGCTGCAAATGCCGCTGTACTGCCTAACAAGATAGAAAACAAACCCGCGCCGATTGTACGTCTCATCTTCATGTTCTCCGTAGCTGTCAGAATCAATTGCTCGTTTGAACCCGTATTACCTCAGGGAAGATAGGGCACGAGGAGGGGGAACCAGTATGGGAACGAAATAGCCAGGACAACGATGAAACTTGCCGTCCAGAGTGCGCCCCTAACGACCTTGTTGGGGACAATGGGACGTGCGCAAACCGCGCCATCGGCGCTCACTCTTCTTGGTTTCCAGTAAACGAGGTAGAAGCCATAACCGAGGAAAGCGATCGTCATGACGATGAGGATCGGCTGATAGGGCGCTATTGCCCTCAAATTGGCCATCCAGGCACCGCTGACCCCGAAGACAATCAGCGTCAACGGCACGATGCAGCATGCAGAGGCGGCGATTGCGCCGAGTATGCCACCCGCAGCAGCAAGTCTATGGCGCGATCCGCCTTCCTTGGCTGAAGCCATCTCACTGGCTTCATCGGTCAATACCGCCTGTAGGTTCTCAGACATGCCAAATTTAGCTCCCGCATTTCGATTTCAGTGCTAATGTAGGGTCTGTAGTCACTACAGGTTCAAGGGCTAAATTATATGGCCAGCATCACAGCTTCGCGAGCACTGCCTATTGGGGAGATGTCGCGCAAGACCGGGGTCAACATTGAGACCATACGCTATTACGAGCGGATTGGCGTCATGCCGAAACCGGTGCGCACAGAAGGCGGGCATCGCGCCTACGATGCAGATCAGCTTAAACGTCTGGCCTTCATAAAACGCAGCAGGGAACTCGGGTTCAGCCTTGGCGAAATCCGCGCCTTGCTCGATCTAGTGGAGACTGGCGCCTATACTTGTTTCGAGGTGCACGAAATGACAACGAAACACCTCGCGGCGGTCCGGAAAAAGGTTGCCGACCTTCGCCGGCTGGAGCGCGTCCTGAAGGACATGGCTGCCCAATGCAGCCAAGGGGACGTGCCAGAATGCCCCATCATCGATGCGCTCTTCGACGCGCACACGAAAGGTTGAAAATTATGCATTCGGTGGCCTACTACATAGGCGCCCACTATTGCAGAAATCGCCGGGTGCTTCGCATTTTGGGCATGGCTGAAGCTTGATAAATCCATCTGGTGGGTGGTTCCAGGAACTGCGAGTCTCATCCTATTCGCTCTTCTATTGACGCGAATTGACAGCGCTTTCGCTGGCCGCACCTACGCGGCTTATGGCGGCGTGTATATTGCTGCTTCGCTTGCCTGGCTCTGGGCGTTTGAGGGGCATAGGCCCGACAGGTGGGACTTAATTGGAGCGTGTGTCTGCCTCGTTGGAGCCGCAATCATTTATTGGGGACCAAGGCCGGCATGAACTCGTTGGCGCCAAGTTTATCAATGGGTGTTGCTGGCACATTCATGCCGAAGTCTGCAGGCAATCATCATCGGGGTGTGAAATTCGAGAGTCTTCGCTCTCGTTATCTCGCGGTCTCCGTCGCTTTGTATATTTTGAGAATACTATTGTGAACGCCGCACTCTGTCTCGATGAGTTCGCAGCCATGCCAGCTCTTTCGTCCCGGCTGATTGATGACCGCAAAAACCATGACGCTGTTGGGACGAAACGGGAATCGGTATGTTTCTTTAAAACGAGACCCCGTCAGCCGTTTCCAGAGCGATTGTTCCTCTTTATAAGCTTATTTGGCCAATGTTGTTGCCAATTCAGACAATTTTTTCTTCAATTACCTTGCCGCTGCACCGAACGTCTTCGAGCGAGAGCTTGAAATTCGGATTAAATTGGACAAAAATACACACATTGATATGTCATCTGGGGATAATCGGATTAACGGAAAGAGCGCATGATGGTCATGCAATCACACAGCAAACCATACGGAAAAATAGATGAATATAAACCAAGCAAAATCCGATTGCTGTGGGTGTTTGGTGGGCTGTTAGCTATCACGATAGCGATATTGGTGGCGCACGATGTCCCAACGGAGGCGACAGCAGAAGATCGCACCAATGGACGACAGATCCTGACGCAAGCAGGGTATGACAATTTGGACAAAATGGAACGCAGTCTCACGACTTTTGAGGGGCAAGTATCAGCAATTCTTGCTGTTCAAGATGCCGTGTTGGACATGACTGTCGCACCGACGGACATTGGTATTCCTTTTGATACGACCCGGGAACCTGGTGATCTGCTAATTCATAAAGTGGAGCAATGCTTCGACCGCAGCCGTTCGATCGAAAAGATCCTGGGCTCATTAGGATTGGAGACACGCCACATTGCTGTATATTCCACTGCCGAGACAGGTTCAGTGCTTATTTCGCTTCTAACTCCCCAAATCAGTTCACATGCCGTCACCGAGGTGAAGACAGCGAAAGGTTGGATGCTGATTGACTCCAATGCTCGCTGGATTGGGCTGACCGAAGACGGCCTAGTTAAATCTATCGAAGACCTCCAATCGCTTGATCATAGAGTGGTGCGTTGGAGCTCACGCAATTTGGCCAAAATGAATGAGATATTCAGCAAGGATTTCACATACGTGATCGGCCTGTATTCTCGCCACGGCCGCTTTTTTCCTCCCTATTCGCCAATTCCCGACTACAACATCCGTCATCTACTGACTGGTTTGTTTAGCTGATTTTCAGTAAATTCAAGTTTAATCGGCTTTTGCGGCATAAAATACAATGCGATGGGTTCTCGCCCATTGCCAACTGAGATTATTTAGGTTTGCATGCGCGGCATCTGGTCTGTTCCAGTTGGAGTTTGAACGCGAGGAAATGATGTTGCGTTGCCGACCAACAAAGTGGCTATGGGGACTGCTCCCATTGACTGTGGTTGCGGCATTTGCATTGTATGGCCTGCGCGTCCAGATCGAACGTGATTTGTCTGACCGGACAAGCACCGCTTTGCAAGAAGCCGGATTGACCTGGGCGTACGCACTATTTGATGGCCGAAATGCGGTCCTGAAAGGTCTGACTTTCTCCCGTTCAGGTCGCGATGACGCGCTCACCGTCATTAGGAGCGTTTGGGGTGTAAGGAACGTTCTTGACCAGTCCAATCTGATAGCTTCTCCTGAAACATATACCTGGTTTGCCCGAAAAAAAAAGCAGCGCATTAAAATCCGGGGGCACGTTCCAACAAAAGATGGCAGGAGGACCATATTAGGGTTCGTCAAAGCGTCCATGCCCGATCTCGAAATCGACGATAAAATGGTCATTGCCGGCGGCTCACCGCCGATGCAGGTCTGGTTAGGGTCAGTGAGTTTTGCTCTTCTCCAGCTGGGCCAGCTTAAAAATGGGACGGTGATGATGGCTGGAACGGATATTAGCATCAATGGCGAGGCTGAAAACTCGACTGCGTATCGGGATATCCAGAAGGCTTTGATTGAAAATCTTCCAGCCGGCGCGACGCTCAAGGCCTCAAACATCACGCCTCCCGTGGTGAAGCCGTTTTCCTGGAAAGTTAAATTTGTGAGCAACACCGTCAAGTTCACCGGGTTCGTACCAAGTGAGAATTTGCGCTCCAGGATATTGCAGCAGGCACGGAATTTATTCACCGGGGCCACGATAAGCGATGGGATGGAACTGGCGGCAGGGGAACCGGAATCCTGGTCCTGGGCTGTATCCGCATCCCTCACGCAATTACACAGGCTGGAGACTGGCCGGGCGGAGATAATCGACAAGAAACTCATCTTCGCAGGAAAGGCGGCTAACCTAAGCACGGCAAAGGATGTCGTAACCTCTATCAAGCATGGATTGCCTGTTGATTATGGTTCAACGGAAATTGTGACCGTCTCAGAAAATGTCGCCCCAGCAAAGGAGAAAAGCGGTCCAACACAATAGGATCGCTGCAACCCATAGATGGATTATCTAATTATACATCTTATACCTTATATGGTTCTCATCTTCGCAATCGGACTGGTAGTTGGCTGGACCTCTGCTGCAAATTAAATAATGAAATCGGGCAGCGAAAATACTGCCAACAGGTGCCATGTTAAGTTTTATTTTACAGACAGTTTTAATTTTGTTCACCGTTTTCCTGGTCGGCGGTGTGGTGGGGTGCTGGATTGGGGGCAGGCGGATGAAGATGCGTTCGGCAAATTCGGACTCGCCAAATCCCGCTAAATCCGGACAGTCATCTCGTGTAACCGCCAGGACTTCCGTCAAGACTTCCGCAAAGCGCCGCAAAACAAAAGACCGATAGAAACCGGCAAGCCCATGAGCGGCGCCGTGTCAGGCATTTTCATCAAAATCGACAACTTCGAGAAAACCATCTATTGCCCGTAGCGTGCGTCTGTCACGCAAGAGTGGAGCATGTCCTTCTTCCTCGACCTCAAAAGTGTTTAACCGAGGGTGCCGCGCCGCCATCTTGCCAACCGTTTTCTGGCTGAGGAGATCGGAATTTACGCCATGCAGAACCATAACCGGCACATGGCTCAAAGCATCCATATGCTCCCACATTTGCGGTATCGGCTGAGCCAGATCAATCTCTGAAAGCGCATTGGCGAGATTGAGGTCATAGCCTTGAACCGGCTTGCCGTCTTCTTCCATGTACCATTGGCGGGCTATTTCCATCCATTCTTCATCCTTGATATCCGTGAAGAATCGCGAGGACATGTCCTTAACAATCAAAGCCGCATCATCCCAGCTTTCCGGTTCTGGTGTCTTGCCCACATAACCCATTATTCGTGCGAGACCGCGCGGTTCTATAACCGGACCAATATCATTCAGAATAACCGCACCAATTGAGAGCGGACGCGTCACCGCCATCAGAAACGCGATGATACCGCCACGCGACGTACCGCAGATTATGGGCTCATGCAGATCGGCCACGGTCATGAAGTCCAATGTGTCCAGCATTTCGATATAGGGCGAGTAGTTTTGCCATTTGGGGTCGTAATCAGACCGGCCGCGTCCACGATAATCAATGCAGTAGACATCGCGCGGCAATTTTGAGGTTCTGGAGACGTGCATCGCAAGCACGTGAAAATCATTGCTGTTGCGGGTCAATCCGGGCAGGCACAGCATGGGCCGGCGCGCAGGCAACTCATCGTGATCCTTTACCGGATAGTGCCGCCAATAAAGATTGAGCCCGTCGTGAGAGGTGTATTTTCCCTCTTTATACGGCAACGCATGCTTGTCTTCGCTCATATGGATTACTCAGTTACCGGATAGTGGTTTGGAAAGCGCCGCCTTATCCTGCCGTCCCCGATTCAGGTCGTTTAGCAGTTGCAGCGCCTCTTTGGGATCATTGAGTCTGGCCCGGTAAATCTGCACGCTGGTGAGGATCTTTTTCACGTAGTTGCGGGTTTCGGTAAAGGGAATTCGCTCAACCCAGTCTATGGCATCAACGGCGCTTTCTCGAGGGTCTCCAAAATCTTTCACCCAGTTTTTCACGCGCCCGCCCCCGGCGTTATACGCAACGAGGGTCATTATGTACGAGCCGTTATAGGAGGCCAGCAAATCACCCAAATGCGCTACGCCAAGCATGACGTTATAAGAGGGTTTCTTGGTCAGGGACGAACGCCGGTATCTGATTTTGTGCTGGCGTGCGATGGCGCGCGCCGTCCTCGGCATAATTTGCATGATACCCCGCGCTCCCGCAGAAGACTTCGCGATTGGGTTGAATTCACTTTCCTGGCGAGACAGGGCATAGATCAGGGCAGGTTCCACAGGAACATTTATCTCCTTGTACTCAGGCATCATGTTCGTGGGATAGGCATAATCGGCAACTGGCAATCCGCGATTGAAAGCAATTTTCGCCAGCCTGACGCTCGATTGCGGCAGCTTCATCACCTTTGCCAGTTCCGACAGCAATTTGGCCTCGCCGGGTGAACTTAATGTGCGCGCCATCTGGTTGAAGAACAATGGAGCCAGCTTCTCAAGCCCAACTGAATTGACAAGCCCTATCACTTTCACTGTGTCGCGCTCTTTGAATCTTGCAAAATCGTCTTCAGTGGGCGCCGTTGATGCGGGGAGTTTCAACGCGGCTTTGCCGGGCAAAAGCGTCTGGGCGGAGAGTTGGCCATAATAGGTCAACGGATATTTAGCAGCATTCTCAAAATGGATTTTTGCTGTAATTGTGTCATTGAGCTCAGTGAATGTCCGGCCCAGCCAGTATTCTGATTTTGCTATATCCTTGTCTCTTGAAGCGGCCGTTCGCAATGCCAGAAAATGATCTTTGGCGACATCGGGTTTGGCGAGAGAACGAAGGGCTATCCACCCCGCCAGAAATTCGGCTTCAAAGTAATGCCAACCTGATAGAGGCCCATGATTGCTGGCAATTTTGTAGGCTATCTCCGGATGACCGTCATTGAGAGCTGCGCGGCAATTCACACGTCTCTCGATCCACCATTCATTCAAGGCGATGAGTTCATCGGGTTCGTGCGTCGCAGCCATCAGTAGTTTCCAGGCTTCTTCTTCTTTTTTGTGCCGCCGCAACCATTGAATGCGGGAGAAATAAAACCCTACGTCACCTTTTGCATCCTCATCGGAAATTTTCCCAAGCAACTTCTTTGCAACCTTCAGCCGTCGCACAACTGCGATCCGGGCGGCAATTTTCTTCTTCTCCTTTTTGTCCAACAGGGCGGCGGTGCGCTTTATCGCAGGGATTTTGCTTTTCCTGTCGAGCAACAGCAGCCGATCCACCCGGGCTTTATGGTCTTGTGGTGTCAGTAGCTTTCCATAACGCTTCAGAATGAGTTTCTCGATGGAGGAGTCGAGACTGTGCTTGCGCCAGGCGATACTCATCAGCAGGGTCGCTTTTTCTTTTTCACCGGACGCATGATACGCGCCCGCGAGTGCTGCTTTCCCGGCCCCGGTGCGCGGCTTTGAATCGCTGAAAAACTGGATGATTTTATCTGCGCTGAATTTTTTGATCAACAAAGTCCCTTCAGCGCTGCGTCGCAGGCGGCGCTGGCTCGGCCACTCCGGATTTTCCAGCCGAAAGCGTTCTATGAGGGCAGGGTCGGCATTGTTACCCCTGCGGCGGTAATAGTACCAGCGGGCGAGCTTGCTGGCTGTGTTGTCTTTAATTTTGCCCATATTGGTTCGCGCAACTGAAAATTTGCGCCTGTAGACAGCGTTTATGGTTGCTTTCAGGGCCGTCTTGTCAGCTTTACTCAGCTTGTATTTGAGCAATTGAGGCAGCTTAGAAACCGGGCCCTGCGGCTTGGATGGCTTAAGCTTTTTTTGCGCCCCGGTTGCCCTGGCCGGATTTTTCAAAGGCAATGGAAAAGTGGCTATGCGCTTGGGAGTATCCAGGGGTTTGGGAGTGCCCAGACGTTTGGGGTTGGGCAGGGGGAGGGCGGCCGCAGATGGCTTCGCCCAGGCAGCACCCGTGGCCATGCTGCCGAGGCAGAATATGAGCGCCGCTGCGAAAGCAATTTTGAACTGGGACACGGACATTGATCTATGAGGTAGGCCTATCTTAGTTCCAATCAAGGCAATGTCCGTGATAATCGGCTTTATTGCGCCTGTAGGCTCGTCTTTTTTGCGTGACGAGTCAGTCGGCGGCACCGTAACCTGTTCTATAGCGCAATCATATGGAGTTGATTTTAAGGTCGAGACCTTAATCTTGGTTCTCACTCCTCCTTGCCGGAGGTCATTCAAGCGATTATTGTCGCGCGAGATTGCGCTGGAAATAAGCGTGCGGATTTTTCGTCTCGTGCGAGAGCCGATATTTGGAGTGTATTCGTTATGAAGTTCAAGGGGTCCTATACCGCGCTCATTACGCCATTCAAGAATGGCGGACTGGACGAGGAAGCCTTTCAGAAATTTGTCGATTGGCAAATCACGCAAGGTACCCATGGACTGGTGCCGGTGGGAACCACGGGTGAGTCGCCAACTCTGACCCATGTCGAGCACAAGCGGATTGTGGATTTGTGCATAGAGGCAGCTTCTGGCCGAGTGCCGGTTATCGCCGGCGCCGGGTCCAACAGCACGGCTGAAGCAATCGACTTCGCACAGCACGCCAAGAAGGCCGGCGCCGATGGTATTCTTGTGGTGACGCCCTACTACAACAAGCCCACTCAAGAAGGGCTCTACCAGCACTACAAAGCCATCAATGATGCCGTCGATATCCCGATCATCATCTATAATATTCCAGGCCGCAGCGTGGTCGACATGTCGGTCGATACAATGGCGAGACTCTTCAAGCTGCCAAACATTACCGGCGTGAAGGATGCAACCTCGGATTTGGCTCGCGCCAGCCGGCAACGCCTCGCCATGGGGGCGGACTTCAATCAGCTCACGGGTGACGATGCGACCACATTGGGTTTCATGACCCATGGCGGCGATGGCGCTATTTCGGTCACAGCCAATGTCGCTCCAGCTCATTGCGCGGAATTTCAAAATTCCTGCATGTCGGGAGATTACGCCAGAGCGCTTGAAATCCATGACAGACTCATGCCGCTTCACGACGCTTTGTTTGTGGAAGCCAGCCCCAGCCCCACCAAATATGCTGCTGAACGTCTGGGAATTTGCGGCTCTCAGGCCCGTTTACCGATTGTCCCGCTGTCCGAAGCCGCCCGTAAGACTGTCGACGATGCTCTTATCTCCGCCGGCATTCTCAACGGTTAGAGGGTTTATCGATGGCAAACAGTGGCGGTAACCGCAAGGTCGTCGCCGAGAACAGGAAGGCCCGGCGCAACTTTGAGATTGATCAGATTTTTGAAGCGGGCCTGATGCTGTCTGGCACGGAAGTGAAGTCCTTGCGCTCGGGCAAGGCCAATATCGCGGAATCCTACGCTTCCGACGAGGATGGCGAATTGTTCCTGCTCAACGCATATATCCCTGAATATGCCCAGGCGAGCCGTAACAACCACAGCCCCAGGCGGCCACGCAAATTGCTGCTTCACCGCAAGGAAATCCACAAACTCATGGTGGGAATTCAACGTGAAGGCATGACGATCGTACCGTTAAAGCTTTATTTCAATGACCGGGGGATTGCAAAACTGCAAATAGCACTCGCAAAGGGTAAAAAGCTGCACGACAAACGGCAATCCGAACGCAAACGCGACTGGGACCGGCAAAAAGCCAGGCTCATGCGCAATAAAGGATAGGCCAATTTTCACAAATTGTTTGTGGGATTGGACCTTGCAGTGCGCCTGAGTGTGCATGACAAGCTAACCGTTCATGCGCGTTATTAAGCAGAATCAAGGTTAGGCCAATGAGCAAGAATCTTCTTCAACTTCCAGATGATTTGCCGGTACCCGAAGATGATGGCGCGGCAGCCCATCTGGTTGGGGCAGCTATGCCGCAAATCACTCTTCCTTCAACTTCGGGCGGTCCGGTGGAGCTTGGGAAACTTGTCAAGCGCACCGTGATCTACGCCTATCCCCGCACAGGCGTTCCGGATGAGCCAACATTCTTTGAAGGGTGGGAGGCCATTCCCGGTGCGCGAGGGTGCACGCCTGAATCCTGCGCGTTTCGCGATCACCATGCAGAGCTGTTGTCCGCAGGCGCCGTTGTCTACGGGCTGAGCACGCAGGATACCGCCTTCCAGCGAGAAGCGGTCAAGCGCATGCATCTTCCATTTGCGATCCTTTCCGATGACCGGCTGGAGCTGACGCACGCGCTCAATCTGCCCACTTTCGAGGTGAATGGGCTGATCCTCCACAAAAGATTTACACTCATAATCCGGGAAGGAAAAATCGAGCATGTTTTTTATCCGGTTTTTCCGCCAGATGGACATGCGGAACAGGTGTTGAACTGGCTGAAGACCAACCCGGCATAGGCCAGGTTCGGTACTAGGTTGAAAAAGGCAATCCCGGCATGGCGACATATCCGGGCAGAGCCTCGACCCTCGCGATCCAGGTCCGCACAGCCGGATAAGGATCGAGTGACACATTCCCCTCTTCGATAAGCGCGGTATAAGGATAGCAGGCAATATCGGCGATGGTCATCCGGTCGAGTGCTAACCAGTCATGATTATTGAGATGCCGTTCCATCACATCAAGACTTTGACGGGAAAGTTCAACTGCAACCTCATGGTCTCCTTCGCGTTTAAAGATTATGAGCGCCCGCGCGATTGCGAATCCGTTGAACACTTCATTGACGGAAAATGACAACCATTGCTGGATTTCCGCAATTTCCGCCGGATCCTCGGGATGCCATTCGGACCGGCCATATTTGCGCGCCAGATAAATCAGGATTGCTGCTGAGTCGCGCAGCAGAAATCCATCATCGTCGATAACCGGCACCTTGTGGAGCGGATTAACCTCAGCAAATTCGGGCGACATCTGCTCTTTGTCGAGCAAATCGATGTTTTGGGTCTCATAGTCGATACCGAGCATTGCGAGTATCATGCGAATTTTCTGGCAATTGCCCGACAGTGTGAAGTTATAGAGTTTCATAAGGCGTGCCCCTTCTTATCGTACTGCCTGGTCGCAATATGCTTTGAAATACACGCAAATACATCCTCGAACATTTTCGTCGTGAGCCGGCCGGTGTTGGTATTGTAGCGGGAGCAATGGTAACTATCGAAAAGCGTCAGGCGGTCATCAAGCCTGTGCATGGCGCAATGCCCAAATTTGTAAGCAGACTTGCGATGCCCCAGCGCGGCCAATGTACTTCCATGAGCCAGGTGGCCCAGCGCCAGGATGACTGACAGCTTTGGCATAGCTGCGATACGCCCCGCCAGAAACGGGCGGCAGTGACGCTCTTCCTCACCCGTTGGTTTGTTTTGCGGCGGTACGCAACGCACGGCGTTGGTGATCATGCATTTTTTTAGCGTGAGTCCATCATCTGCATGACCAGCATAACTGCCAGCGGAAAAACCAAATTTGGCCAGGGTCGCGTAGAGCAGATCACCGGCATAATCGCCAGTGAACGGGCGCCCGGTCTTGTTCGCACCCTGGAGCCCGGGCGCCAATCCGACAATCAGAACACACGCTCCGTCATCGCCAAATGAAGGAACCGGCCCATTGAACCATTCAGGGTGGTTTTGTGCATTTGTGGTCCTGAATGCACTCAGCCGCTCACAAACCGAGCAATCACGAGGCGGTTCAGGCCGTTGTGCAGTGTCTACAGAATGAGAGATCACACTTCCGCAGCCTGGTCGTCGAGTTCCGGGTCGTAAACATCGTCAATATCCGGTTCGCCCTCGCTCCGATCACCCGAATTGCGGCCAATTTCATCCTCGAGATCCGCAAGATCGATGAACTCATCAGCCTGGCGGCGAAGTTCATCGGCAATCATCGGAGGCTGGGTTACCAATGTGGAAACAACAGTAACGCGCACGCCCATATATTGGAGGGCTTCAACCAGAGCGCGAAAATCCCCATCTCCCGAAAATATAATAATGTGATCGAGATTTTTCGCCATTGTCATGGCATCAACCGCAAGCTCGATATCCATGTTACCTTTGATCTTGCGTCGGCCGGTAGAGTCGGTGAATTCCTTGGCTGGCTTGGTCACCATGGTGTAGCCGTTATAATCCAACCAATCGACCAGCGGACGGATGGATGAATATTCCTGATCTTCCGCCAATGCAGTGTAATACAGCGCCCGTATCAGACGTCCCTCCTTGCGAAAGACATCGAGCATTTTTTTGTAGTCTATGTTGAAACTGAGCGATCTGGCCGCTGCATAGAGATTGGCGCCATCAATAAAAAGCGCGGTGCGCTCCCCTGGATAAATGGTCATTTCGATTAACCTCTTAAATAATTATCATTTTTGATAAAAAGCTGTGGCGCCAGCTTATCTGGCTCCTGTTATGTTGCAAAATATAGGCTTGCCTCAGTATTAAGGCAATTTGATACGCATGGAGGCGTATTCGTGATTTTGATAGCGCTCGGGTCCAATCGGAACGGAAAGTGGGGTTCATCATCCTCAGTGTTGGCCAGAGCCGCAGATGAGCTGGATAAATTTCCAGGCATGACGGTGCTTCACAGCGGGCAACTATATGAAACGGCAGGCGTGGGCGCTGGCCAGCCCGGTATATTCGTGAACTCGGTGGTCAAGATAGAATGCCGCTGCGCCCCGGAAGTTTTACTGCGCCGCCTGAAGCGGATTGAAAAGCTGGCGGGTCCGCGATCAGCCCGCCGTTGGGGGCCGAGAATCCTTGATCTGGATATACTGGATTTTCATGGATTTATCCGGGGATGGCGGGACCAAAGCCAGCTTAACAATGCTGCAATCCGTTCCCAGCTCATACTTCCGCATCCTCTGATGCATCTCAGACCATTCGTTCTTGCGCCCCTAATGGATGTTGAGCCGCAGTGGCGCCATCCCGTATTTCAACGAACCGCCCCGGAACTGTGGGTGCGAATAAAGAGCGAGCGTAAGGGGCGCGTTTTGAATCCGCTCTAAAGGCCTCATTATCCAACGCTTGAACCATGGGTTGCGTTGCTGTTCAAGAGGGCCTAAACAGTGCACCAACCTTCTGGCATTTCAAGGAATAAAACATGGCACGCGTCACTGTCGAAGACTGCGTTGACAAGGTTCCCAATCGGTTTCAACTGGTGCTTCTCGCCAGCCGCCGTGCACGGACAATTTCCGCGGGATCACCCATCACCATAGAGCGTGATAACGACAAAAACCCTGTGGTTGCCCTTCGCGAAATTGCTGAACAGACTGTTTCACCTGAAGACGTGAACGAAGATCTCATTCATTCGATGCAAAAATATGTCGAGGTTGATGAGCCGGAGCCCGAAGAAGCGCCTTTGATCACACCAGAGTCCGCTGCACCTATCCTGGCGCAAGATGATCCGAGTTCCGATACTTCCATTGACCGGATGACGGAAGAGGAATTGCTCAAGGGACTGGAGAGTTTGGCGTCCAGCGAATCATCGAATGCGGGACAGCGCAGCAGATAGCTTAAACACACCTTCGATGGGGCTGAAGAATTCGAGGGGATCAGCATCCCGTTGGCTTCAGCCTTGTATCGATACTCTTCCCATACTACGTGCACGCCGCGGCGCCAGCATTTGCCGGCGTACTGAAGCCGGGAGCGTATTAACGCCATGATGCGGCAATACGAATTGGTCGAGAAGATCAAGGCGTACGACCCGCACGCCGACGAAGCGCTGCTTAACCGCGCCTATGTCTATGCGATGCAGATGCATGGCCAGCAAAAACGCGCTTCGGGTGATCCTTACATCTCCCACCCTCTGGAGGTGGCGGCGATCCTGGTTGACCTCAAACTGGATGACGCCACGATCGCCAGCGCCCTTCTGCATGACACGATCGAAGACACATCCGCAACTCGCGACGAAATCGATAAAAAATTTGGCAAGGAAATAGGCGCACTCGTCGACGGCCTGACGAAGATCGCCAAGCTTGATCTTGTTACCCACAAGGCCGAGCAGGCGGAAAATTTCCGCAAACTACTGATTGCCATTACCAGCGATGTGCGCGTGCTGCTCGTGAAGCTTGCGGACCGGCTCCACAACATGCGCACGCTGGAGCATATGCGGCCGGAAAAACGCAAGCGTATCGCCGAAGAGACCATGGATATCTATGCGCCTCTGGCCGCGCGCATGGGCATGCAGGAGTTGCGCGAGGAGTTGGAAGATCTTGCATTCAAGACCTTATACCCTGAAGCCCATGACATAGTGGTAAAGCGGCTGGTGGTGCTGCGCGAAGACAACAAGGGTCTCATAGAAGAAATCAAATTCGCTTTGGAAGCAAAATTCTCCGAATGCGAGATCAAGGCGCAGGTCCTGAGCCGGGAGAAACGACCCTATTCAATCTGGAGCAAGATGGAGCGCAAACAGATTTCGCTTGGGCAACTGTCGGATATTTATGGTTTCCGTGTGCTGGTGAAGGAGCCGCCCGACTGTTACGCCGCGCTCGGTGTAGTCCACACGTCCTGGCGCGTGGTTCCTGGCCGCTTCAAGGACTATATCTCGACACCCAAGCAGAATGATTATCAGTCAATCCACACCACGATAGTGGGGCCGCGCCATCAGCGCGTTGAACTGCAAATCCGGACAGAGCGCATGCACCGCTTCGCCGAGTATGGCATCGCCGCTCACGCTATTTACAAGGACACGGCGAATGGCAAGGGCAAATCCGGTTCGCGTAAAAAGCAGAAGCTGAGTCTGTCGCAGGAGAGCAATGCATATAGCTGGCTGAGGCGGCTCGTTAATATGCTGCTGGAAGGCGATAATCCAGAAGAATTCCTTGAACATACCAAACTCGAGCTGTTTCACGATCAGGTCTTCTGCTTCACCCCGCAAGGTCTGCTCATAGCGCTTGCCAGAGGCGCATCACCAATTGATTTTGCCTATGCGGTTCACACCGACATCGGCAATTCATGCGTCGGATGCAAGATCAACGGCCGCACTATGCCGCTGATGACGCAACTTAAGAACGGCGATGAGGTGGATATCATCATCTCAAAATCACAATCGCCACCGGCTGCTTGGGAACGCATCGCGGTTACCGGAAAGGCGCGTTCGGCAATCCGCCGCGCGACGCGTGAAGCATCACGCCAGCAATACAGCAAGCTCGGCCGTGAAATTCTTGGGAGAGCGTTCAAGCGCGTGGGCAAGTCCTATCGCAAGACGACACTTGAGCGGATATTGCCTCGCCTTTCGCAAAAAACAGCCGAGGACATTCTGACTGCCGTGGGGCAGGGGGAATTACCGACAGCAGATGTGTTGCAGGCTGCTTTCCCGGATATTCCACGACCCCAACCTCCCAAACGCAAGGTCATGGGCCGTCAGGACGAAGGGTGGTTCGGTCTCACGAAAGCCATCGGGCTTAAGTTCCGCTTGCCGGGGTCTTCTGCGCGCGAAAACGCCCAGACTGCAAGCAGTATTCCGATCAGAGGCCCCAAGGGTGATTTGCCGGTGCGGTTTGCCTCTCGCGGTGGCGCATTACCTGGAGATCGTATTGTGGGGATCATGGAACCAGGTCAGGGAATTACGATCTATCCTATTCATGCCGAGGCCTTGAAAGAGTTTGACGATCAGCCTGAGCGTTGGATCGACGTGCGTTGGGACACTGATGAAAACAACCCGGACAAGTATCCCGCCCAAATCCTGGTTACTGCAATAAACGAGCCTGGAACTCTTGCTCAAATTGCCCAGATCATTGGTGA
>CAYOEI010000266.1:0-4667 GCA_964402825.1 uncultured Hyphomicrobiaceae bacterium | reverse complement strand
CTCGACGACGCAGAGGTGCTGGAATCCTATCTCGGCTACAAGACAGAGATTGTTGCCAAGAGTGGAGAGCGCAACTACCAGTATTTCATCCGCGAGGTGGACGAGAGAGTTTTCGCCGTTGTACCAGGCAAATTCTCACTTGCTTTCAGTTTGGCTGTGAACACGTTCAAGCGCTTGACCGGTGAAGCACCCGCTACCGATATTAAAGTATCAAAAGACGAACAGGCAGCCGCCAGATATGTCGGTCTGCCCCGCCATGCTCGGTTGGTCCGCGACGCGCTGACCAATCAACCAGAAACTACTTCATTGACGGAAATCCGTCAGTCATGATTTCAGAGGCTTTGTTCAACCGGTTCGACAGTGATCCTAAATACAGTTGCACACATACCTTTTTCTCTATGGTGCGCAATGCGGCCCGCTCTGACACATGGCTGCTTAGACTGAGAGCCGGGCCCGGCACCCAAAGCGAGCAATGAAGTTCAACAACATAGGCACTGCAATGTAAGAACCATGAAGACAGCCATACAAACAGTGTTATGGCAAAATGAATCTTACCATGCCGTGGTGGCAAGTTTCATGATTTGTGACTGTGATACCTGGGGGACTATATGATTCACATCCTCGGCCTGAACGCCTATCACGGCGATGCCTCGGCGTGTCTCATCGCAGACGGCAAAATCATCGCGGCAGCCGAAGAGGAACGGTTCCGGCGCGTTAAGCACTGGGCGGGTTTTCCATCCGAGGCCATCCGCTATTGCCTCGAAGAAGCCGGCATCGGGCTTGAGGCGGTGGAGCATGTCGCCGTCAATTCGGACCCCAAGGCAAGCCTCCTCAAAAAAATCGGCTATACGCTCAAGAGGCGACCGGACATCGGCCTCGTGCTCGACCGCATTCGCAATCAGAAGGAGCGTCAGTCAGTCGAGACGGAGTTGGCCGCAACGTTCCCTGGCGTAACATTCAGTGGCAAAGTGCACCGCGTCGAGCACCACCTCGCGCACCTTGCTTCCTGTTTTCTCGTCTCACCGTTTGAGGAGGCCGTTACCGTCTCGGTCGATGGCTTTGGTGATTTCTCCAGCGCAGCGTGGGGCGTGGGCCGGGGAAGCGAAATCACGGTCGATGGCAGGGTTTATTTCCCGCATTCGCTCGGTATTTTCTATCAGGCGCTGACCCAATACCTGGGCTTTCCGCACTATGGCGATGAATACAAGGTGATGGGCCTTGCCCCCTATGGTGAGCCCAAGCACATGGACGCCATGCGCAACATCGTTCGCCTCAATGACGACGGCTCGTTCCATCTCGACACCACGTACTTCCGCCATCACAAGGAAAAGGTCGACTATGAATGGTCGGGCGGCTCACCGGTTGTCAGTACGCTGTACAGTAGTGCGCTGCCCGAACTCCTCGGGCCGGCGCGGCAAGGTGACGAGCCGCTCGAGCAGAAGCATCACGATATCGCCCAATCAGTACAAGCCATGTACGAAGAGGCCTTTTTTAATCTGCTCAACAAGCTGCATGACCGCTACAAGCTTGATGACCTGACGCTTGCCGGCGGCTGCGCCATGAACTCCGTCGCCAATGGCAAGGTCAAGCGCAATACGCCGTTCAGGCGGGTCTATATCCAGTCGGCGGCAGGTGACGCCGGCGGCGCCATCGGTGCGGCAATTTATGTCTGGCACAAATTGAACACTGATAGCGCCAACGTCGCGCAGGCAAAATCCGCAGCGCTTGAAGGAGATGCGCTGAACGGCCGTTTCATCATGGATCATGCCCTCTGGGGTCCACAATTCAGCGATAGCGATATCAAGGCACTGCTGGACGAACGGTCCAAGGAACTCAAAGAGCAGGGTTGCAGGACTGAATATGTGGGTAAGGAAGGAGATCTGTGTCGGCGCACAGTCGAAGCCATCGCCGATGGCCAGGTCATCGGCTGGTTTCAGGGGCGGATGGAATGGGGGCCGCGGGCCCTCGGTAATCGGTCCATCGTTTGCGACCCGCGCCGCGCCGACATGAAGGACATCCTCAACGCCAAGATTAAGCGCCGCGAGAGCTTCCGGCCCTTCGCCCCCTCAGTTCTACGGGAGCATACGGCCGATTGGTTCGAAGAGGATGACGACGTGCCTTTCATGATGAAGGTCTTTCAGATCCGTGAGGAAAAGCGGCCGCAAATCCCGGCGGTGACCCATGTCAACGGCTCGGGCCGCTTGCAAACAGTTTATCGCGAGACCAATCCGCGCTACTGGCGGCTGATCGAAGCCTTTCACGAACTCACCGGTGTGCCGATGGTCCTTAACACCTCCTTCAACGAAAACGAACCCGTCGTTTGCCGTCACGAAGAAGCGCTGGACTGTTTCCTGCGGACAAAAATGGATGTGCTGGTGCTTGGAGATATTTTCGTAGAGCGCTATGAATAATCCGGGTTAACTTGGCTGTCTGCCTGAGTGGATCCTGACGAGGTCTCCTTATCACTGGCCCTCAGGATGGGGGCGGGTCCAAATTACCACCTTTGCTCGCGCTGAGCGTCGGCATTGCCAGGGGTTGGCCAGAGCGTATCTATGGGTTCCCAATGAACGACGTGATCGGAATCCATACCGTCGGCGACAGCTGCTGCCTTTACAATCCGCGCACCAATTTTCTTGCCGTTGTAAACCGGTCGGCGAAGTTGATCGCCGAGTTGGCCAATGCAGGAAAAAGCAAGGCCGAAATCAGCCGCCACATCGCGGAACTTCATGGCGAGGAGGTCGCAAAGATATCCCGCATCGTAAATGATACCCTTGCCGCGATCCATGACGAAGGCGACGGCCAGGCGAACCCACCGGCAATTCGTGATTTCGCAGGACATGGCGCGCTGTTCCAGCAAAGCTACGCGCTTCCAAACAATCGGTTCGTACGGCTGGAGATCGAAAGCGCTAGGATTTTCGGGTCGGTCAGCGGCCTGGCCGAGCCCTATCAGTATCCCGACCGCGACGCGGCGGCAGCGGACAACTTCAACGGCAGTCATGTCATAGCCTGCTTCGGCCACGCGGACAGTCACTTCATATTTGTCGACGCGCAATGCGTCGCCTACGAGGTAACAGCGGCCTACTCAAAACGGCTGATCCTCGAAAAACTCATGTGTCTGTCTCTCCTGCCGGACAGGCCCTCCGCCATTCTCCATGCCGCTGCGGTTGAAATAGACGGCAAAATCGTCATGTTCGCGGGCGTGCCTGGCGCTGGAAAGAGCACGCTTGCCGCCTATCTGGCGTCCCAGGGCGCAAAGCTCGTGTCGGACGACCTCATGGGTCTGTCGCAGGACGGTCTTTCTGTCTCCTCCTTCCGGGCGAAAAGCAATCTGAAACAGGGCAGCTGGGCCGCACTAGAGCCCCTTGTTGAAGGGCTCTCTGGTGTCGCGCCCCGGCAGATCATGCGATTGGGCCAGAAGACCGAGACCAAATTCATTGATCTCATGGTATCGGAAGCGGATTTGGCCTGGCGACGCGTGGCGCTCGTCCTGCATGTCGCCTGGCAGGACCGCGGCGCCTGTGTGGCCGAACGACTTCCTCCGGAAGAGCATTTCGAGCGCCTCTTCTTGTCCGGCTCGACCATCAGAAAGGGTGAAGCGGTGAGCCCGGCGGCGATGGTACGCTTTGCCAGCGAATGCCCCGCATACGAGTTGAGATATTCCAGGCTGCCTGAAGCTCGAGAGAAAATAATGCGCTTGCTCGAAGGTGCCTCTTGAGCCGGCGCGCAGATATCGATCTGGTTCTTGATCTGTTTTCCCTTTCGTTAGCCGACAGCGAGACAGGCGCGAGTTCTCCCCAGCCGATTGGATGGTCGCGATCTACCCCAGAAAATATCGTTGGAATATCGTCAACGCTTCATGTGCTGCCGGGAATGCACCGCGGAATGAAGCGGGCTCTGGAAAGCTGTTCCAATTTCGCCGATCCCTCTCACAAATCAGAGCTGTGCTCGTTTCTCGAACAGATGGCGATCAACAATAAAGAGCGGAACCGGGAAATATTTCAGGCCATGGAACGAACCGCGTCGGTCCTGGAGAGCGAGCGCATTGCGCCTGTCTGGCTAAAGGGGGCGGCACACCTGATCGACGGCAGCGAATTTATCCAGGAAACCCGGTTCCTTATTGATATCGACCTTCTGGTCGGGCAATCGGAGCTGGCGGCTACCCTCATAGCGCTCGAAAACGCCGGTTTCAGAAAGCTTTACGACGATATCGACCAGGAACAGGATAAACATCACCCCCCCATGCTTATTCACGACGACTATATTGTCGGGCTGGAAGTGCATCGGCGGATTTTCCCGAACCATGACGATCCACTCATTCATCGGGTCGACATTGCCGGCACTGCCAAGCCGGTCTCGCGTAACCGCCGAAGCTGGCTGCTGCCTTCCTTATCCAACCGGCTGTTCCACCTCATTCACCACTCGATGGTTCAAAACAGTTTTTTCGACCGTCACCTGATTTCGTTACGCGAACAGCTGGATTTTCACAATCTCTTCAAAAACGGACTAGAGCAGCAAACCGTCCGCGACGTCGGCAAGATGTTTGTCGATTCGGGTTACCGCGCCCACTTTGCCGCTTTTGCAGAAATTGTCAGCCGGGTGCAGCCTGCCGATGCATTAAAGCGCACCGGGATCGGCGAATTCGCCGGCGAGGGAAAGTGGCTCGGTAA
>CAYOEI010000265.1:0-3256 GCA_964402825.1 uncultured Hyphomicrobiaceae bacterium | reverse complement strand
TGACCCAAAGCGGACATTGGTCAAAACTAGAATCGCCTTACGAGCAGGGCCTGTGACCATCTAATTTTGTCTGATGACCTCAACCAGCGGTGAACCAATTGAGCCGGAAGGTGGTTTTGCACTAACCAACGTGGACAGTGTAGGTGCGATATCTACCGTCTCAACCCGTCGACTAATATGCTGTGCGGAGATTCCTCTGCCTGCAAACATGATCGGGACAAAGGTGTCGTAGCGCCAAGGCGAGCCGTGCGTGGATGCGACCGTCAAACCGTCGAAATCATTGATGAACCGGTTTGGATCGAACACCAGATAGATATCGCCGGACCGCTTCGGATTGAAATTTCTTAGCACGGATTTAATGACTGGCGTGTCCGGTAACCCGCCGGATGCCAATGCGCGGCTTGATATGGCCAGTGCCACGCCGTCAAAACGAGATAACTCCTTCACCACAGCCTGCTCGACCTCCGCCTGGTCCAGTCCTTTCTTTCGGATTTCTTCCCGATTGAGATACAGATAAGGGTGGAAGTAGGTCTTGATCAGTTCCTTGCCGATACCAAAGCGGGCTTTCAAGGCAGCTATTGCAGCTTCTTTGTCGAAGGCTTTTGGATCGATATAACTGGCTTCAAAGCCAAGCTCGGCCAAATATCCCGGAGCTTCCGGTCCGCCATGATCGGAGGACAGCACGATCAGGGTTTTGTCCAGACCGACCTGCTCATCAACGAAACGAAACAGCTTGGCCAGGGTCCGGTCCAGCTGCAGGATATTGTCTTCGCTCTCAAGGCTGGAGGGCCCGAACACATGTCCGACATAGTCGGTCGAGGAAAAGCTTACAGAAAGATAGTCCGGTATTGCGTCGCGGCCGAGGCCCTCGTTTTTGATCAGGGCCTTGGCAAAATCGAGTGTGAGTTCATCTCCAGCCGGGCTTATGGTCAGTAACGTCGTGAAGTATTTACCGTCGAGTTTTCCAAAGGGATGGGGAAATACCCGGCCATACCCAGGCAGGTCGGTCTCGTAAGGCCGATCGTCTTTTTTGCCGAACAGGTAGGTTGATTGATCGTGCAGCAATGTCCAGGATTTATCGGCATATTTATTCGCCAGTTTTTGTGCGTTCCAGTCCTTCACCCATTTGGGATACTTGTCATAATAAAACTTGCTGGTGATGAACTCTCCGGATTTTTTTGAAAACCAGAATGCCTTGCCGGTATGTCCCGCCATCGAGATGGCGCCGCGGTCCTTGACCGAAACCCCGAAGACTTTGGATTTTCCCCCCTGGTTCAACATCAGTTCATCGCTGAAAGTGGACACCAATATGCGGGAAGGTGATCGCCCGTCCGATCTTGCGGTCCTTTGGGTGGGATCGATCTCTGTCTTCTTGTCGACACCCGCTCCCTTGCCAAGGATCGGATATCGTGCGTCTTCCACATTGTAAGTCAGCTCGCCGCTGGTTCTGTCCAGCCAGACATTGCCGACCATGCCATGGGCCGATGGATCTGCGCCTGTTGCAAGTGTGACGTGGCCGACAATGGTTTCTGTATTGGCATGGCCGTGATGGGCGTTTCGGTACACAGTGCCTTTCTCGGCAAGGTAGCGAAACCCACCATTCCCCAGCCGGTCATAGAAACGCCAGGGCATGTCGCCGCGCAGTGCGTCGACGGTGATCTGCAAAATGAGCCTTGGATTTTCGCGCTCCTCGGCGGTTCCCTGCGAAACAGATCCGATTGCCATGAACGACAGTGAGGCGAGCAACATCAACGGCCACTTTGAATATCTTAGCATCGCATTCTTCCTCCCGTTGAACATGGGTCCGTCACATAATAGCGTCGTTACCTGGGTCACAATTTCCTTGATCACATGATCTGGGGTGACGCCTTCCGTGTTGGCCTCGTCGCTCAGGATTAGCCGGTGCCGCAATTGATTGTGAACGCCGCCACAGTCGGGGTGGAGACGTACTTTAAGTACCTCCACTACCCGGCGGTTTCTTCTGCCAGCGGTAGCCCTGTTTCCCCAGCCTGTAGCCCAGATTATAGAGCTTCGTCATATAGACCGTGTCGAAGGGTTCCGTGCTGGTGTCCTTGAATTCAACGGGGATGTCGGCCAACCGGTACTGGATACCGTTACGCCGGGAGAATGCGTACATTTTGTACAAATCACCAATCCCCTGATATTTGATCATCGTGGAAACGGAACGAGACGCTATTGAAAGAGTGCCCGCCTTCACCGCTATGTGCTCAGGACCAACTCGTCCATTGCGGATCACGTAAACCCGGCGTTTTGGGCGGAACCCGGTTTTGCGCTCAACTTCTTTCGCCACCATGAGCTGATTGGGCAACAGGAAGACCTGGTTTGTTGTCCCGCCGTCAACATGCATTTCGTCATAGATCTTCCCGTCGGCCTTAACATTGATGAAGACCGGCGGAAATATACCCGGTATGGCAGCTGATGCGAGTAGAACATTGCGAAACAGGTGAATGGCTTCCGGGTTACCGGAAGAAGCGATTTTCCCCATGTCCCAGCTGACCGGTCTCTGGGCATCAAGATTGGTCGTGCCTATCAGCAAGCGCCGTCCGGTCTGGTGCGCAGCGGCGATCGCGGCCATGAGATTCTGATCGACATATTTTGCTATCAGACTTGCAAGCGGTTTGTTGCTGGCAAGCGCTGATCCGCCAAGCAGTCCCTTTACCGCCTGTTTTTTGAGAAATGCATCGGTTGAGTATGTCGTGTACATCTCCTTGAGAACGGGATCATATTGTTTTCCCAAAAACGCGAAGGGTGCAATCAGAGCGCCGGTACTGACACCGGTTACAATTTCAAATTCAGGCCGGGTTCCAGAAGCGCTCCAGCCAACCAGGAGACCTGCGCTAAACGCCCCATCACTGCCACCGCCGGAGATCGTAAGAAACCTGATTTTTGCCTTCCTGCCAGCTTTCAGCAGCTGCGGGCGCGACGCTCTCATCTGAGCAAATTTTTCTTTGATGATGGCATTAATGTTAGGCGGCGTTTGATCGCCCCAGAACCTGACATCATTCATGCCGACAACGATGGCCTGATTTGACAGCGTGCCAGGAACGGGATTGCGAACCGTGGAACCGGCGCACGCCACCAACAGCCCGGCGATTGCCAGACTAATAAGTGAGTTAAACCAATTTTTCCGCTCGGAAAGAACTTGCCGGGTGATACTCAAACGCATGACACACACTAATCACTCTTCGAAGGCAAAAAGAAGGATCGATAGATGTTATGACCCTGCCGGGCCGTA
>CAYOEI010000264.1:0-7157 GCA_964402825.1 uncultured Hyphomicrobiaceae bacterium | reverse complement strand
ACCGCTTTTTTCTCATAGCGCGTCTGCGGCCAGTCCGGCGGGCGGGTCCGCCAGTCTTCGGCCCGTTCAGCCAGCCATTCGAAATCCGGGGTGGCGAATACGGCCTCAAGCGTGGCGCGCACATAGTCGGTTATGTCGCTGCCAATCCGCAATTCAGCACCGCGCTTCATCACCCGCGCCAGGATTTTAAGCGTGCGCGGCGAAATCAGGCGGCGCTTGTGGTGACGCGCCTTGGGCCAGGGGTCGGGATAGAGCACAAACACCCGGTCAATGGACGCATCCTCCAGCCAGTCCAGCACGTCACGGGCATCATCGTCCCAAATGCGGATATTACCGATGTTGCGTTCATCGATCTCGCCAAGCAGCGCCGCAACGCCATTGATGAAAGGTTCGCAGCCGATGATACCGGCATCTGGATGGGTTTGGGCCTGCCAGGCCAGATGTTCACCAGCGCCAAAGCCGATTTCCAGCCAGACTTGAGAGACGCCAGGTGCGAACAAGCTTGCGAGAGGCGCGGGCGGAGCTGCGCTTAAGTCAAGTTTCAGCCTTGGCAGAAGCTCTTCCAGCAGCCGTGTCCTGCGCGGACTTAAGGCATGGCCCTTACGCCGTCCAAAGGTACGTATGGAAAAATGTTCATTGCCTGCGGACATGATCTGAAATTTATCGCACTACGGCCCGCCCGCAAGGGCGCGCGTCAGCGCCGCGTCAGCTCAGCTCACTCTTGAGTGGTTCGATCAAATCGGTCCACTCCCATGAGAAGCCGCCGTCATTATCCGGCTGGCGGCCGAAATGACCATAAGCGGCCGTGCGCTCATAAATTGGCTGCGACAACTTGAGATGCTCACGAATACCGCGCGGGGAGAGGTCCATAACCTGCTGCAGCGCCAATTCGAGTTTGTGCTCATCCACCTTTCCGGTGCCATAGGTATCGACATAGATCGACAAGGGCTTGGCCACTCCAATCGCATAGGCCAGTTGCAGACTGCATTTTTCCGCCAGCCCCGCAGCGACCACATTCTTGGCCAGATAGCGCGCGGCATAGGCCGCGGAGCGGTCCACCTTGGTCGGGTCTTTGCCCGAGAAGGCGCCGCCGCCATGAGGCGCGGCGCCGCCATAGGTATCAACAATAATCTTGCGCCCGGTCAGACCCGCATCAGAATCTGGCCCGCCAATAACAAAACGCCCGGTTGGATTTACGTAGAACTCTTCTTCCGGGCACATCCAGCCCTCAGGCAGCGCCTCTTCGACAAAACCGCGCACGATTTCGCGCACTTTCTTGAGCGGAGTGTCTTCGGTGTGCTGGGTTGAAACCACTATGGACGCGGCGCCAACCGGCTTGCCATTTTCATATTTGAGCGTGATCTGGCTCTTGGAATCCGGCCCCAGCTCCGGCGTCAGCCCAGCGTGGCGGGCTTTTGCCATATCGTGCAGAATCAGGTGCGAGTAATAGATTGGCGCAGGCATTAACGGTTCGGTCTCGGTGCAGGCATACCCGAACATGATGCCCTGATCGCCCGCGCCTTCGTCCTTGTCCTGATCCTCGTTGGAATCAACGCCCTGGGCGATGTCAGCCGATTGCCCATGCACATGGACCTTCACCTCGGCATTCTTCCAATGGAAGCCATCCTGCTCATAGCCGATCTCGCGCACACACCGGCGCGCCGATTCTTCAATCGCTTCAGCGGTAATCCCGGCGGGTCCGCGTGTCTCGCCAGCCAGGACAATGAGGTTGGTGGTGGCCAGCGTCTCTACCGCCACGCGCGACAGCGGGTCGGCCTTGAGATACAGATCGACGATGGAATCGGAAATACGGTCGCAGATCTTGTCCGGGTGCCCTTCAGACACAGACTCACTGGTGAACAGATAATTTTTGCGGGTCACGGCCCCCCCAATACATGAAACTGGTTGTTCTGGAAACCTGACCTTCTGGCAACGTTTAAAGGCTGCGTCAAGCCGGAGGGGGTAATCAATTATCCGGGAGAGGCTATCAATCCTTGGCTTTATTGCGCCCGAGGGAGCGGACCAATTCAATCACTGACTTGCGAACATCGGCATCCGTGACTTTGACAAAGGCACGATTTAATTCAAGACCATCACGTGTATTCAAGAACTCATACAGGAAGGCTTCCTGCTTTGGCTCCGCCATCCCGGATGCAACCGGTCCTTTAATGGCCGGCATGCCATCAAAGAAAAACTGCACCGGGACATCGAGTATCTGGGAAAGCCTGAACAGCCGGCTCGCACCAATCCGGTTCATGCCTTTTTCATATTTCTGGATTTGCTGAAAAGTCAGCCCCATGCTGACGCCGAGTTTTTCCTGACTCAATCCAACTAGCATGCGGCGCAATTTCACCCGGCTACCTACATGTATATCGACTAGATTAGGAGTTTTCTTTGTGCCGTCGGGCTTCTTGTGATCCACAGTGATGATCTGGTCATTATTCATTGACGTCACTTCTGAAACAATTTCGAGAGACGAATCCAAAACTATATAACTTCTATGGATTGCAATCCGAAGCGTCAAGTAACCTGCGGATGCAGGCGTCATTAATATAACTATAAATGAGAAAACCAATGCCGTAAAATGATACTAAAGCTAATCAGCGTAGAAATTACGTGCCATTACAAGCCATGCTGCAAAAATAATAAGAAAAAATAACGGCAATATTCCCCATCCCCAGATCACAAATACGGTTTTTCCTGCCGCACGCGGCAGCCGGGTATCCAATATCCTGGCGGAATTTCTGGGTATTGTGGCAACAAGCCGGCCGCGTGGACCTGTTACGGCGGTAATTCCCGTATTGGCCACACGCACAAGCGGTAATCCTTGCTCAACTGCGCGAATTTTAGCCTGATGGAAGTGCTGATAGGGACCGATGCTATCCCCAAACCAGGCGTCATTGGTGAGATTGAGCATCCATTCGGGCGCCGTACCGGCCTCTCGGATGGCGTTGGGAAATATAATTTCGTAGCAAATAAGCGCAATAAAGGGGGGAATATTGGGAGCAACTGTCAGGCGGGGGCCATCACCTGCGCCAAACCCGCCCTTTTTACGCGTCAGTTGTTCAAAACCTGCTGCCTCTAATATGCGCTGAAAAGGTAGATACTCGCCAAATGGCACGAGATGCGTCTTGTCATAATAGCTGAGCATCCTGGCCTGCCCGTTCATAACGAACAGTGAGTTGAAAATGCGCAGGGACTTTGAGGATTTCTCAGTGGTCCCGGCGCTGTTTCCTGTCTCGGCCTTCTCCCGTTCACCGCGTGCGGCCCCGGTAATGAAAACCATTGTATCGGGCATCATCGCATCAATGGCATCCAGCGCTTCTGGCGTCTCCTCCAGCAGGAAGGGGAGTGCGGATTCGGGCCAGATCAGATGGGTCACGCCCTCGATCTTCCCATCGGCGGTGCCATTGCGGCTGAGCTGCATAAAACGCTGAAATATGGCGGCGCGGTTTCCCGGCTTCCATTTCTGCTTCTGCGGAATGTTGGGCTGCACAAGCCGCAGGCGAACCCCATCAACAAATTCAATTGGGTTATTTTGCAAGCGCCAATACCCCCACAAAGTTCCACCTGCCAGAATAAGCGCAATGAACAAGGGAAATCCGAAGCGCTCAAGAGCGGTTCGCGTGCGCATGCCCTCCACGGCCCACACCGCGGCGGGCGCGCAGAAAATCAGAACCGCCAGTATCGACAAAGCGTAAATACCGAACAGCGATGCCCATTGCATCATGGCGTCGCCGCTCGTGAGGGCATAGCCGAGGGCGTTCCAGGGGAAGCCGGTAAGAATTTGTCCGCGCAGCCATTCGGTAAGACCTAGCGCTATTGCCAGGCCCAGGATGCGCGCCAGGCCAGGCCGCCATAACGGGCCGGCGAGCGCGGCGGCGAGGGCAAAGAAAAGCGCCATCCCAGCTGGCAAAACAACGACCGCCAAAGGCAGAAGCCAGGCAAATGCGTCAGCTTCGACAAGAAAGGCAAAACCGATCCAGTATAGCCCGGCGAAAAAAAACCCAAAGCCGAATGCCCACCCTGTTTTCACGGCCGCGATAAGCTCAAAGCGCGCAACGCGCCAGCCTCTGTTCGGTGACGCATAGCACCCGTCAAGCAGCCAGACGAGAACGGTGAGGGTGATGAACATCACCGGCCAGGCATGAAACGGCGCGAACGACAAAACCGACAGCGCGCCAGCAGCAAAGGCCACGCCAAGCCGCCGCCAGCCCGTCAGAGTGCTCAAGGTGGAGGCGAGGCGCTGCATGAAAATAAATTTAGGCCTTGGCTGAAGCGCTATTGATATGGATTTTCAGCTTCTTTATACGCCGTGCATCAGCATCGAGCACTTCAAACTCTATGCCGCTTTGATGAGCAACAAGCTCTCCACGCACCGGCACGCGTCCCGCCAGCGTGAATACCAATCCGCCGAGCGTATCGACATCTTCTTCGCGCTCGCGCGGCAGAAGTGAAATCCCGAGGCGCTCCTCCAATTCCTCAATCGGAGCCCGGGCGTCAGCCACCAGTCCGCTCTCCGCGTCATCGACAATCAGCGGATCATCATTGCTGTCATGCTCGTCCTCGATTTCGCCAACAATCTCTTCAACGAGATCCTCGATCGATACCAGCCCATCAGTACCGCCATATTCATCCACGACCAGGGCCAGATGAATATGGGTCATCTGCATTCTGAGCAGAAGATCGAGACCCGACATGGACGGAGGAACAAACAGAACTTCGCGGCGTATCCCCGTCTTGTCCAACTGCATTGAGAGATCGACACAACCAAGTTCAAGCTTTGGCGCAAACGCATCACCGGTGCCTGATTTTTTGCGATTTTCCTTGGGAGAAATGGCGGCCTCTTGCGCCCGGCTGGTGATCCAGGACATCAAGTCCTTGATGTGGACCATCCCGCGAGGGTCATCCAGCGTGCCCTGATAAACCGGTATCCGCGAGTGGCCGGCCTGCTGGAACATCTGAAGCAGTTCGCCAAGCGTCTCGCTGTTTTCTATCGCAATGATGTCTGCGCGGGGCACCATGACATCCTCGACGCGCAGTGCGCCGAAGCGCAGCAGATTTCCCAGCATCAGCCGCTCTTGCGGTGAAAAGCTCTGGGCCGTGCTCTCCTCGTTTTCAAGCGCCTCTTCGATAATTTCGCGAGCATCTTCAGGCTCATCGGCGATACCTGCTCGAACGAGAAGTCTTGCAAACCAGTTTGGCCTGGGACTGTCGGCGTCCGGGACTGACTCGGACGGAGTGCTCGCACCGCTCGTCTCCGGCACGCCCGCCTCACTCATGGTGGGTGTTTCGCTCACTTTGTTTCACCGTTTCTCATCACGTCAAAACCATAAGGGTCGGGCAGCCCGAGGGTTTTGAGTATTCGGGTTTCAAGCTGTTCCATTCTCTCGGCCTCGCACTCTCTCACATGATCATATCCCAAAAGATGCAACACACCGTGAACAACCAGATGGGCGGAATGCTGACCAAGCTCTATTCCGCGAAATTCAGCTTCGCGCGTGACCGTCTCGCACGCCAGAACCACATCCCCCAGTGGATGGGGGTCCAAGTGCCGGCCAGCATCTCCATGAGGAACTTCGCCCAGCGGAAAGGAGAGTACGTTTGTTGGTTCATCCTTGCTGCGCCAGCTCTTGTTGAGGGCGCGGATTTCCTTATCACTTGTGAGCACCAGTGAAATCTCGCAATTTTTCGCCCCCGATGCCGCCAGAAAAGCCGCTTGCGCCGCGCGCATCAATTCCGCATCGCCCGGAACATCGCCCCAAAGATCACAGCGCCGCATCACTTCAACCGCAAGGCATGGCGCTTTTTCGCGCGTTCGCGTGTCCATGATATCTCAGCTCACCCTCTCGTAAGCCGCCACTATCTTCGCAACCAGCTCGCGCCGCACGACGTCTTCGCGCGTAAATGCGACCAGCTCAATCTCGCTCAGATCACTCAGCAATCCGATCGCGTCGTCCAGTCCGGAATGCTGCCCAATGGGGAGATCGACCTGAGTGGGGTCTCCGGTTACGACCATCTTCGAGCCTTCGCCGATGCGGGTTAGAAACATCTTCATCTGGATTGGCGTACAGTTCTGGGCTTCATCCAGAATAATCACCGCATTGGACAATGTGCGCCCGCGCATAAAAGCAAGCGGGGCAATTTCAATGACGCCGGTCTCAAGGCCCCGGTCGACCTTTTCGGGCGCCAGCACATCGTAAAATGCATCGTAAAGCGGGCGCAGATAGGGGTCGACCTTATCGCGCATGTCGCCGGGCAGGAACCCGAGCCGCTCGCCTGCTTCAATCGCAGGGCGAGACAGGATCACCCGCTCCACCTCACCGCGCTCCAGCATTGCAGCGGCGAAAGCCACCGCCAAATAGGTCTTGCCGGTGCCCGCGGGTCCGGTCGCGAATACCAGATCGCTGTTCTTCATCGCCGCCATGTAGGTGCCTTGTCTGAGCGTACGCGCGGTGATGAGCCGCTTGCGCGTGCGTATCTGCTCCATACCTGAGGCTCGCTTTTTCCCTGAACCATCCGCGCTCGCCGGTGCGGCGCGGGCATGGCGAATGGCGCCGTCAATGTCTCCGGAGGAAATGTTCTCGCCCAAAGACAACCGCTCATACAATGCTTCGAGCACATCCCTGGCAATCGCGCAGGATGCCTGCGGTCCGCGCAAGGTCACCACATTGCCGTGCGCCACGGTCTCTATGCTCAAGCGATCCTCGATCATCGCCAGATTGGCGTCATATTCGCCAAACAGCTCGACCGCCAACCGGTTGTCCTCAAACGTAACAACCAGAGAGTGCTCTGATTTTAAAGTGTCCTGGGTGGTCAAATTATTTTATCTGCGCCTGTTACTCAGCGGCAATTATAGCTGAATCTGCGGTGTTCATTATGTCAGCTTCTAGACTATTGGGTCCAGCGCTGAGAATTTCAACCTTGATCATGGCGCCGATAAGGCTTTCAGGGCCATTTGCGTGCACCGCCTGAAGATAAGGTGAACGCCCCACAAGCTGTCCTGGACGGCGTCCGGCGCGCTCGAACAGCACATCGAATTCACGCCCGACACAAGACTGGTTGAACGCTGATTGCTGCGTGCGGAGCAAAGTCTGAAGCTCCTGAAGCCGCGCTGATTTAACCTCTTCGGGCACCTGATCCTCCAAGGCGGCCGC
>CAYOEI010000263.1:0-2809 GCA_964402825.1 uncultured Hyphomicrobiaceae bacterium | reverse complement strand
AGATGTTCGTGATCGTCGGGTCTTCCTGCCGGCCGATTGAGGTCAGAGCCGATATGCCGGCCGCGAGGATCATCAACACTGTCAGCGCGACGATCCGTCTGTTGCGGAAGAAGAGCGTTGCCATGGGTGTCACTCCTTACCGGCCAGGATTAACGGCCAGGGCCACCCTTTGCCCTGGGATGATCCTGTTCGTGCCGTGCACGACGACACGGGTTGCTTTTCCAAGATTGCCGCGAACAAACGCCCGGCCTTGCTCCACATGCAGGACTTCGACAGCCTCGCGGGCGATTGATGGACCGTCCTCGCGCATGACGACCGTGAGCACCGTCCACAGGCCCTTCGAACCTTCGCTCAAGGCGCTGATCGGCAACCACGTCCCGCGGGACTTGACCGGGCGTTCAACGACGAGCTCGACGATCTCGCCAAAGGGAACATCTTCAGCACCGCTGACCTCAAACAGTGCAATCACCGTGCGCGTGCCGGTCTGTAAGTCGGGACGCATGGCGATCAATCTGCCATCAAAATTCCGCCCGCCGGAGACCAGGCGATAGCTTTGATCGGCCTCAATCGAGCCTGAGGCTTCGACCGAAATGCCGACGCGAACACGCCGAACGCCCCCCTCCACCACATCGATGAGAGGTGTCCCAGCACTGACCACAGAACCTTCGTCGATGGTCCGCGCTGCAACCGTGCCTGAGTAGGGGGCTCTCAGCTCCGACTTGGCGATGTCGATATCGATGGACTCAATCGACGCTTTCAAACGGCGGATCGCGGATGAGAGTTGCGCGACTTTGAATCGGGCCTCATCGTACTTTTGCTCCGACTGCCAACCTTTCGTCTTGAGAGCGCTTTGACGTGACAGCGTGACGGAGGCCAAATTGAACTGTGCTTCCAACTCTTGGCGCCGCGCTTCAAGTCCGCGACGTTCGGATTTGAGCTTTGAGGCGTCCAATCTCGCGACCACGTCTCCGTTCGAAACCTGGTCACCTTCGTCGAACAAAACCTCAGTTACGAGCCCCCGACGCTCGAATGAAAGGTGGGTTTGCCTGGCCGGTTCGAGCAGCCCCACGAACCGCTCCTTGACGGTGTATGTATCCAGGAGATCAATGCGGCGCGTGTCGACGACCAGGGGCGGATTGGGCTCGGGAGGCCGTTCCGCGCTCGCCCGGCCCTGCAGCGCCACGATTCCACCTGCCATGGCGCCAACGAATACCAGTCCAGCAAATGTCAGAAAAAGCCGGCGCAACCAGGTCCTTAGGGGTCCGGGGCTGGTCTCTAGCGGTTCAGTATCAGCCATGATTACGATCCTTGCTTGCAACAGCACCTTGAATGTTTGCGGCGGGGTGCCGCTCTCCAGCCAGTCCAGAAAGCGGCGACGGAACGCCAGACAGGAGTGGCGATAGTTTTGATAGGTCCCGCTCCGATTTACTCGCGAGCAGCTCAAAGGCGGTGCGAGTTCCTGGGAGCGGCTTCTGCCCTGGCCCGCTTGCTGCGATCGACAAGAGTACAGCTGCACACGATAGGGCTGTCATCACCCGCGTGGCGGTAGGTTTCAGATCCTTGTGCGCAGAGCCACCGGACATCTCGATCGGCCTCCTGCCTGCGGCCGCAGGAGCGTCTCCATCCTGCGGCCGCTGCTTGATGATTGGCTGCCCCTACGGTTTAGCGGCCGTAGGACGTGCTGTAGCCGTGCACCGCGAGGGTGTCGGCGTTAGCGGAAACGGCGCCCGTCGCAACGATGGACAGACCGATCAACGAGCTGAGGACGATGTACTTCATGGTGGTTCTCCTATTTCTGATGTTGGTCCCAAATCTACGGACGCACTGATGCGTGTCCGAGGCTTGTTTAGATGATATACGTCATCTATATGCTTAGATGATACTAGTAATCTAAAATTGTCAACACATTGCGAGGCTCTTCACGGCAATGTGATCCTGCGAGTGGTGAGTGCTGTGGAGACGGGGCGAGGCACCGTGCGCACTAAGTTTTGGTCTGCTATGGCATTTTCATTTAAGATGATATATATAAGCTAAATGGATCACACTCATCGAGGCAGCTGGAGGCTGTGAACATGCGAATGTCGCGAGAGGCCATGGCCCATCACCACGAAGAGATCGTGAGAGCTGCATCGCGGATGCTGCGAGAGCGCGGCATTGAAGGTACGAGCGTTGCTGACCTTATGCAGGCGGTCGGCCTGACCCACGGCGGCTTCTACCGGCACTTCGAATCCAAGGATGCCCTCGTAGCTGAGGCGGCAGAGGCCGCCTTTGCAGAAAAATTGCACGGCCTCAAGAAGAGTTCAAAAAAGCGCGGTTCGGTCGATGCGGTCAAAGACTTTGCTGACCAATATCTGTCCCAGAGGCATGTCGCCAAGCGAGAATCCGGGTGTCCGATGGCAGCGCTCGGCGCCGACGTCGCGCGAGAAGATCTGGCCGTGCGAGATGTCTTTGCCGATGGCGCCCAACAAATGCTCGCGGAGGTGTCGGCTGGTCTAAATGGTGGCCCAGCTGAACGTCGCGAGAAGGCAATGAGACTCCTAGCAATGTTGGTTGGCGCTCTTGTCATCGCCCGCGCGGTCGGTGACCAACGGCTCGGCAATGAATTTCTTTCGGCATGTCGTCAGCCGCAAGAAAGTGCGCGGCGATCCAAAAGCTAACGGCAATTGCCTCTGCTGGCGGGGACGCTGGATGAGCCCTGGCCTTAGGGTTGGGCGGCTGAGGGGCGAGAAGTCCACCCACGACCTCGGCCGGGCGACGTTGAGCAGTCGCTGGCCGCCCCCGCAAAGAAACCGAGCTCCACTTAGGTCGG
>CAYOEI010000262.1:0-2654 GCA_964402825.1 uncultured Hyphomicrobiaceae bacterium | reverse complement strand
CATGACTTTACAGCTCGGTAAAGTGTGAAGTTAGGGTATGTAACATGGGGGGTAGAGAGTTGCCGTATATCGATAAAGAGTTGCCATCCGTAGACGATGCCACACAACTCGACGAGGCGATAGAAGGCGCCTCGGCTGAAGTCATTGAAATTTCCGGCGCCATCAAGTGGTTCGATGCCGCCAAGGGCTATGGCTTCATCATTCCCGACAATGGCGGACCCGATGTCCTGTTACATGTGACGGTTCTCAGACGCGACGGATTTCCCACCGCCCATGAAGGCGCACGGATCGTTTGTCAGGCGTTGCAGCAACCCAAGGGATTGCAGGCCTACCGTATCCTGGACATGGACGAGAGTACGGCCATCCATCCGTCTCAACTGCCCCAGCGTACCCATGTCAAGGTTGTCCCGGAAAGTGATTATGAGCCTGCCATCGTGAAGTGGTTCAACAAGATCCGCGGCTACGGCTTCCTGACGCGCGGCGAGGATACGCCCGACATATTCGTGCATATCGAAACCGTTCGCCGTTTCGGATTTACCGAACTGCGCCCGGGACAGAGCGTACTGGTCCGCTATGGTTATGGTCCGAAGGGCCTGATGGCGGCAGATATCAAACCGGACACCTCCACAGGTCTGCCCGACGACGATAATTAAAATCAGTTATACGCCCTGCAAGCTTTTCCGTGGATTGTCTCAATTCGCGGCGCTTGCCATGGTCTGTTGCATGCTGCTTTTCAGCACCGGACCGGACGCGGCGCAACAGAGCATCGCGCGCGAGCCGGTGGTGATCATTACCACTTCCGGCGCGCACAATTTTGCAGTGGAGATTGCCGCGAGCCGCTCTGAACAGGCCCGCGGGCTGATGTTTCGCCGCTCATTGGCGCCCGATCAGGGGATGTTGTTCGTCTATCCCAAACCCCGATATGTCTCCATGTGGATGCGCAACACCTTTGTTTCGCTCGACATGATCTTTATCCGCGCCGATGGCCGGGTTCACCGCATAGAGGCGAATACCGAACCCCTGTCTGAACGCATCATTGAATCGGGTGAGAAGATAAGCGCGGTTCTGGAGTTGGTTGCCGGCACCGCGCGCAAGATCGAACTGCGTGCCGGCGATCTGGTGCGCCATTCGCGCTTCAAAAGCCAGTCCCGGTAAGCAATCTTCCGCCCGTGTGCTTGCCGGAAACCGCCGAAAGGTGTAAGGCAAAAATCGCGCGGCTGCCAAAGCCGGTGAAATGAATCGGCGTGGAAAACAGCGCCCGCGTTCGAATGTCGGGGCATGGCGCAGCCTGGTAGCGCACCTGCTTTGGGAGCAGGGGGTCGCAAGTTCGAATCTTGCTGCCCCGACCAATATCCATGTGTTTGGCGCGAACGCGCCGCAATGAAGGGAATGACCATGGTTGCGCGCATCTACAGACCGGCCAGGACGGCGATGCAATCGGGTACGGCAGGGAGCAAAAAATGGCTATTGGAGTTTCAGCCCGAGGCGCGCCGGGAAGTGGAACCGCTCATGGGCTGGACAAGTTCGCGCGACATGAAGTCGCAAATCCGTATGTCATTCGCCACCAGGGATGAGGCCATCGCCTATGCGCGCGGCAACGCAATAGCTTTTGTGGTCAGCGAGCCAAAGCCGCGCAAGCGCAAGCCCAAATCCTATTCCGATAATTTCAGGTTCGGGCGCATCGGTTCATGGACTCACTGAAGGCGCAGATTTCACGCAATTCGCTTCCGGTCCCGTAGCTCAACCGGATAGAGCGGCGGATTTCTAATCCGCAGGTTGCAGGTTCAAGTCCTGCCGGGATCGCCACTAATTTCCACATATATTCAATAACTTATGGCATCGCATCATATGGTGTTGGGTCATTTTATGTCGCATGTTGCTACCACAGACTACCATTGAAAACAAACGACTTTTAAAGACGCACTTTAACTCCATGCAACATGACTGCAACATGCGGGGCGTTTTCGAGCATGGAAAAAGGAAGGCCATACGGGGAGTTACGGCGTGCCAGTATTGTGGCTAGATCGCCGTCAGGGCCATATAGCGGCCCGTACAAAGGCGAAAGGGCTTCTGTGGGGCTCTAACCTATAGAATCGGCGGTCATGCCTTCAGGCACATTGATGCGGGGGCGTTCTCACGTATAGCGGCCGAACCTGCATCCAATGGCAGCTATTCCCCTGACAGCGGCCGTAAATCGGCGGGTCAGAGACCGGCTGGAATGTGCCAATTGCAGTCATTCGCTAACCGATCCGGCCGACAATACAATATGCCTGGTTCACCATTCGATAAGAGCCAGACGACGTCCTGTAAGGCTCCATAGCCTCTTCAATTGCAGAGAAAGCCGCTCGTCTGACTGGCATCGGGTCCGACTCCATGCCTTCCCAAATGGGCCCTGTAAGGTCCAGACGATTTTGAATGTAATCCGCCGGTGATGCGAATTCGTACGAGACGGCGAACCGTTCGCCATGGACATTGTCAAAACCTGCTTCAACGATCAATTTTTTCGTGATGGTTATATCCGATAACGCAAAGGATGAATGGGGTCCGTAAGTTGGTTCTGGCCAGCTGAAATGTCTATGAACGGCGCTCTTGGCGAGACTTAAAGCTGGCACCTCGCTTGGGGATTCCCAAACCACCGTAACCAGATGGCCGCC
>CAYOEI010000261.1:0-5666 GCA_964402825.1 uncultured Hyphomicrobiaceae bacterium | reverse complement strand
TAAGCCAGTCAATATCCTTGCGCACAAGTTTCTGGATAGCCGAAATGGCGCGCATGTCATGCGACGTCACCAGAGTGATGGCGTGGCCCTTGCGCCCGGCGCGTCCCGTTCTGCCAATCCGGTGCACATAATCTTCAGGTTGGATAGGCACATCGTAGTTGAAGATGTGAGAGACGTTAGGGATGTCCAGACCGCGCGCCGCCACGTCACTGGCCGCCAGGTAAGTGACCTCGCCGTTGCGGAAGGCATTGAGCGTGGCTGTGCGTTGATGCTGGTTGAGATCGCCGTGAAGTGCTTCAGCGTTAAGCCCATGCTTGACGAGGGAGCGATGTACAATGGTGACATCGCGCTTGCGGTTGCAGAACACAATGGCGTTCTTCACGTTCTCATCGACCATGAGTTTGCGCAGCGCGGCCCGCTTCCCTTTTGGATCGTCTGGGACATAACACAGGGCCTGTACAGTGGTGTCCACTGTCGTACTCGGGGGTGTGGCTTCGATGCGTTCAGGGTTATTGAGGAAATTATCCGCGAGCCGTTTTATTTCTCGCGGCATGGTGGCGGAGAAAAACAATGTCTGGCGGCGTGGCGGAATGAGTTTGGAAATGCGTTCCATATCCGGAATAAAGCCCATATCCAGCATCCGGTCTGCTTCGTCGATGACGAAGATTTCAACGCCAGTCAGCAGCAGTTTCCCGCGCCCGAAATGATCCAGAAGCCGTCCTGGCGTCGCGATCAATACATCTGCGCCGCGGTCGAGCTTGCGATTCTGTTCGTCGAACGAAACCCCGCCAATCAGCAGCGCCACTGTGAGCTTGTGTTCCACGCCCAGTGTTTCGAATTCAGTGACCACTTGCGCGGCCAGCTCGCGGGTTGGCTCCAGTATCAGCGAGCGCGGCATGCGCGCCCTGGCCCGCCCGCGCTCAAGGCGCGTCAGCATTGGCAGAACGAAGGATGCGGTCTTGCCCGTGCCGGTCTGGGCAATGCCGAGCACATCGCGCCCTTTGAGCGCGACGGGAATGGCTTGAACCTGAATCGGTGTCGGGGTCTCGTAGCCTGCTTTAGTTACAGCAGACAGAACCTTGTCGCTTAGTCCGAGATCCGTGAATTTCATATATGTGCGCCGTTCTTGCGGTCGCGATGACTTATCTTGAACCACACATGGTCCAATTAGGAGGATATGGTCCAGTTATGAGGTAAGACAGTCGAATCGACGTATGCGGTTGTATATCGCGCGGAGCATAGGGGCCGGGGCTGGATTGTCAATAAAGCGCGCTACTCTTTGTAAACCATGGTCAATATGATCGAAACTTGCTCTAGGTCATGGACCTTAAGTTGCACTACAGCGTTCATGCGGATATTGGGTCACTGAGAGCTGAAAGTCATGAGCGAACGTCATGCCAATGTGCTGGTGCACCCTCCAAGCCTGTATCTAGGCGGGCTGATTACTGGTTGTCTTTTGGAGCTGCTCATGCCGCTTGGTCCGGGCCTTGCTGGCGGCGGCGCCCGCCCGCTATGGACCGGGTTGGTGATTGCGGCTGCCGGCGTTGGAATCGCCCTGAAGGCAGTACAGCTCTTTGCGGAAGCCGGTACGACCCTCCCGGTGCGTACGCCAACCGACGCGCTGGTGACTGAAGGACCCTATAACTGGTCGCGCAACCCGATCTATATTGCGCTGAGCCTTTTCTATCTGGGGCTGTCGATTGCACTGACCTCGGGGTGGGCTTTATTATTGTTGCCGGCCGTGATTTTCATCATGCAAAAAGGCGTCATCGAGCGCGAGGAGGTTTATCTGGCCGAGGAATTTGGCGAGGATTATCTCGCCTACAAGAAACGGGTGCCGCGCTGGCTGTAAGCCGCCTGGGATTTGAGGAAGATAAGAAATGCCCAAGGCCTCGACGCGGCCGCCGAAGTGTTGCTGCCACTGTTCCTGGCCGAACGGCATCACGGTGATAAGAATCTGACGGACTCAGTACGCCGTATGGCCGAAACTTGCTCTAGATATCCAGATCTTTGGCGAATTCGGCGTTTTCCTGGATAAACTTGAAGCGCGCTTCGGCCTTGTTGCCCATGAGCTGCTGCACGGACTTTGCAGTGCCGGCACGGTCATCTTCCGCGATCTCGACCTGCAGCAGGGAGCGGCTCGCCGGGTCCATGGCGGTTTCTTTGAGTTGTTTAGGCATCATTTCACCTAACCCTTTGAAACGGCTCACATCCACCTTGCCCCGCTTGGTGAATTCCGTTTTCAGCAATTCATCCTTGTGGGCATCGTCACGGGCGTAGAGTGTCTTGGCGCCCTGGGCCAGTTTATAGAGCGGCGGTACGCCCAGATAGAGATGCCCGTTATCGATGAGTTCGGGCATTTCGCGGTAAAAGAAGGTGATGAGCAGCGATGCGATATGCGCGCCGTCCACATCGGCGTCGGTCATGATGATGACCTTCTCGTAGCGCAGGTCCGCGTCGCTATAGCTCGTCCCGGTGCCGCATCCCAGCGCCAGGATCAGATCATTCAGAAGCTGATTGTCGGCCTTTTTTGCCGCGGTGGCATTGGCGACATTGAGGATTTTTCCGCGCAACGGGAGCACAGCCTGCGTGGCGCGGTTGCGCGCCTGCTTGGCGGAACCACCGGCGCTATCGCCCTCGACGATGAAGATTTCCGTGCCCTCGCGGCCCTTTGCCGAACAGTCCGCCAGCTTGCCGGGCAGGCGCAGCTTGCGCACGGCGCTTTTGCGGTTGACCTCACGCTCGCGCTTGCGGCGGGCGCGCTCTTCCGCGCGATCAATAACCCAGTCGAGCAGCTTGTTGGCCTGGTTGGGGCTGGCGGTGAGCCAGTGCTCGAAGGCGTCGCGCACTGCCGTTTCGACAATCCGCACCGCTTCCTGCGTCGCCAGCTTTTCCTTGGTTTGCCCCTGGAATTCCGGTTCGCGAATGAAAACCGACAACATGACGGCTGCTGTACCCAGCACATCGTCGGCGTTTATTTGCGCTGCCTTTTTGTTTCCCGAAAGCTCACCAAAGTTGCGCAGGCCCTTGGTCAGCGCCGCGCGCAGGCCCGCTTCATGGGTGCCGCCTTCGGGCGTCGGCACCGTGTTGCAGTAGGAATTGAGGAAGCCGTCCGCGCTGCCTATCCAGCTCACCGCCCATTCGATGGAGCCGTGGCCGCTTTTTTTTTCGCTCTTGCCGGAGAACATTTCGGTGGTGACGGTTGTCTGCCCCTCGATGCGGCGGTTGAGAAAATCTTTCAGGCCGCCGGGGAAATGCAACACCGCTTCGGTTGGCGTTTCGTCTTTCTCCACGATGAGCTCTTGCGCGCACGACCAGCGTATTTCGACGCCGCCGAACAGATAGGCTTTTGAGCGGGCCATGCGAAACAGCATTGCCGGCCTGAACGCGGCTTTGGGTCCGAAAATCTCTGTATCGGGGAGAAAGCGCACTTTGGTGCCGCGCCGGTTCTTTATTTCGCCCAGCTCCTGCAGCGTTTCGGTTGGAACGCCACGCGAAAAAGTCTGCCGGTAGAGTTTTTGCGCACGCGCGACTTCAACGATGAGCGTTTGCGACAAGGCGTTGACTACCGAAACGCCGACGCCGTGCAGGCCGCCCGATGTGTCATAGACTTTTGAGTCGAATTTACCGCCCGCATGCAGTGTCGTCATGATGACTTCGAGCGCCGACTTTTTCTTGAATTTGGGGTGTGGATCGACGGGAATGCCGCGGCCATTATCAGTGACCGTCAGCCAGCCGTCCTTGTCCAGATTGACGTCAATCCAACTCGCGTGCCCCGCGACTGCTTCGTCCATGGAATTGTCGATGACTTCCGCGAACAGATGATGCAGGGCTTTTTCATCGGTGCCGCCGATATACATGGCTGGGCGGCGGCGCACCGGCTCGAGGCCTTCGAGCACCTCGATGTCGGCGGCGGTGTATCCGGCTTCGCCTTTTGATGCTTTACTTTTGCTCTTCGATTTTGCGCGCGCAGGCTTGGGCGAAATGGGATCTTCCTCCAGTTCCGATTCCAGCTTTGCAAATAGATCGCGCGATGCTGCCATGATGTTCTTTGGATTCAGGTGTTTTTTCGCGAATCTGCTGGATTCGCCTCTAAAACATGGGTCGCACGGGAATATGGCTTTGGCAAGAGGCAGACCCTAGAGCGGCACCTGGGAAGCGCCAACAATGCTTTTCCAGATATCGCCGCGCTTTTCGCTGAAAACCAGATCTTGCGTCGCTTCGGTTAAGGACCAGTCGCCGCGAGCCACTTCGTCCCCAAGCTGCCCGGGACCCCAGCCGGCATATCCCAGAGCAAGCAGCATATGCCTGGGGCCGGCTCCATCCGCGATCGCGCGCAGAACGGTGATGTCGATGGTAAAAGAGATCGTGCCGTCGATTGAACTGGACTTGGCGTCCTTATAGTCGCTTGAGTGCAGCATGAATGCGCCCAGCGGGTTCACCGGCCCGCCGTAATGCACGTTCAGCGATCCGGCCGCGCCTTTAGGGGCCATCCCGAAGCTTTTCATCAGCTTCGCGATCTGCTGCTTGCCAATAATCTTGTTGATGATGATCCCGTGCGCGCCCGACGCATTGTGTTTGACCATGTAGATAACGCTTTTTGCGAACCGGGGGTCACGAATTTTAGGGGAGGCAACGAGAAGTTGACCGGGGTAATAAATCGGACTTTGCGTGACCGGCTTGCCGGCGAGGCCAGAGGGTTGCCACAAGCCGGCAATGGCGAGCAGCAAGGCGAAGACGAAAATACGGCGGATCAGCATGCGGCTATTATTGCCGGATTTGCCAGGGTTTGTCATCTCGGGGAAGGGCGCGTTTTCTCCCGTTCGGTTCACTCCATTCGTCACCCCCGGACCTCTCTTCGCCACCCCCGGAACAAGTCCGGGGGTGGCGAAGAGAGGCGCTCGGAGGCGCAAAAGTGTTGTTAAGAGTGACAAATAGGGCGACCGAGAATGACGAATAGGGCGCGCCCGCCAGTTTTGCCATACCCCACACTCCAAAACCCCGCCGGGTTTTACGCCCGGCAGGGCTTCGGGAGTTTCGATCTCAAGTGATGGGGCTTTGTGTGTTTTGCGGAGAAGGTTCTCGGTGATGAGCTCCTGGCCGGGAGGACAATGTCCCCAAGGAGCTGAACCGGCCTGTCGACCCGCCATATGTCACGCCCCGCCCGGACATGCCGGGCTTTTCAAGCGCGCTTTACGCAAAAAACGGAGAGCAGAACAGTATAGACACTCACTCTTAAGCCATGGATGCCATGACCCGCTTTCGCGCACGCACTTTTCTCAAGTCGTGTAATTTTCTAGTTTTCCGCCACCCTGGATCCGGGCTAGATGCAGCAACGGTCATACCTCAAAAGGTCGTTTCTCCTTTGGATATGCCTCTATAGGTCTCGCCGCTGCCATATCAGGCCGTTCATGCAAGGCGGCTTACTCTGGTCCGGAGGTGTCATTTTCCTAGACCTCCTTTTTAATTGCACGGTTAATGATGCGCCTGCAGGGAACCGGCGTCAAATCATATTTGATATGCGTGTAGAATATCCATGGCTCGAAGTTTCATCGGGCGGCACAATGACAGGAATGAAGGAGAGAATATGGCGCATGTAACACCCATCTGCGATTTCGGCTGGAAGCCACCGGCTTTCGAGCTGCCCGGAACCGATGGCGGGATAT
>CAYOEI010000260.1:0-6810 GCA_964402825.1 uncultured Hyphomicrobiaceae bacterium | reverse complement strand
CATCCAAGAGCCGGATGTTGCCGAGCGCCCAGAGGGTTTGCCACCAATCCGCGTAAGCCAATGATCCGTTGAGGACCTTAAACAGAGCAATATCGAGTTGATCCCACCAGATTCGTGTAACCGGCCATAGCCAGCTCCCCGCAAGAATGATCGCCGCCAGATGGGACAGGACCAGTGGCTTCATCCGCCATACCGGCTCAGGCAGACGCTCATAAAGATCACTCATAGAGTTCACTGGGCATAGTCTCCTTGGGCCGGTCCAGTTCAATGGCCCTTGAATACAGGCTTGCGCTTTTCCATGAAAGCGCGGCGGCCCTCGATGTAATCTTGCGAATCGAAGCAGGCCTGAACCATGTCAGCCAACTCATCCAGGTTCCGGTCTTCCGGATTTTTGCCGATTTCACGCGCTGCCCGCTTGATCGCGGCAATGGTCAGTGGCGCATTCTCGCCAATGCGCGTGGTGATGCCGTTCACGACATCATCGAGTTCATCATCGGGAACACACGCATTTACCAGCCCCATCTCATAAGCTTCGCGGGCTGAAAACCGCCGGGCGGTATAAAACATCTCCATGGCGCGCGACACGCCGACAATATCCGATAACCGTTTCAGCCCATCATAACCATAGCCCAGCCCCAGTTTGGCGGCGGGAATGCCAAAGCTGGCGCTCTGGTTACAGACGCGCAAATCACAGCACATGGCAAGGGCCGCCCCACCGCCGATACAGTAACCCTGTATGCGCGCCAGCGTTGGTTTGGGGAAATTATATAGCCTGTCATAGGCTGCCCTTGAGGCTGCCGAATAGGCCGCAACTGCATCTTTCGTAGCACGCTCGGATTCGAATTTCGAGATATCCGCACCGGACACAAACGCCTTATCTCCGGCGCCGCTCACCACCAGAACACGAATATCCTCGTCTGCAAGCAACTCGTCCATTACAGCGCTCATGGCCTGCCACATATCCAGTGAAACCGCATTGTGCCTGTCCGGGTTGTTGAAAATCACATGGCCCACCGCGCCGTCCTTGCGGCCGATGAGCTTGTCGTCGGTACCGGCTATATCCTGCATAAAAAGCCCCTAAATCAGATGACGTTCTTATCACGCATCTTGTTGATGTCATCTGCGCTGTATCCAAGTGACCCCAGAATATCATCACTGTGCTGGCCGCGTTTGGGTGGCGGCGTGCGCAGGCCGCTTTTCGACCGGTTCATGATAATGGGCTGACCGAGATATTTTGTCTCCCCGCGTTCCTGAGAAACACCTGGCCAGACCATACCCAGATGCTGAATCTGCGTCATCTCGAACACCTGATCGATGGAATTAATCTCGCCGCAAGGTATGCCTACCTCGTTCATTTTAGCGATCCAGCTTGTGGATGTGTCTTTCAGCGTTTTGGCTTCGATCACATCATGCAGCCGGTCGCGATTCTTCGACCGGGCGGCGCTATCGGCAAAATCCGCATGCTCAAGTTCAGGATCTCCCAGCAACTCCTTGAGCAGCTTCCACATGGGTTGCCCGACACAGGCGATATTCATATGCCCATCGGAAGTCTTGTACACGCCGGTGGGAATGCTGGTTGGATGATTGTTACCTGCCTGTTGCGGCACATGCTCATCCATCAACCAGCGCGCGGCCTGAAAATCCAGCATGAACACTTGCGCCTGCAGCAGCGATGTCTGCACCCATTGTCCCTCACCGGAACGCTCACGCTCCAGCAACGCCATCAGAATAGCCTGGGCGCAGAACAGCCCGGCGCACAAATCGGCGATAGGAATACCCACCCGCATCGGCCCCTCGCCCGGCTTGCCGGTAATCGACATCAACCCGCCCATACCTTGCGCAATCTGGTCAAAGCCAGGCCGGTCGCGGTACGGCCCATCCTGACCAAAGCCCGAGATCGATGCATATATCAAACCCTTATTGAGAGGTTTGAGACTGTCATAGTCGATGCCCAGACGCGCCTTCACGCCAGGGCGGAAATTTTCCACGATCACGTCGGTTTTTGCCGCCAGCTTTTTAAAGATTTCCACGCCTTCTTCAGATTTAAGATTCAGCGTGAGGGCGCGTTTGTTGCGGTGGAGATTTTGAAAATCAGGGCCGGCGCGCGGGCCGCCCATGCCGCCTTTGTCATCGCCGCCAGGCTCTTCGATCTTGATGACATCCGCGCCCCAGTCGGCCAATTGCCGCACGCAGGTCGGGCCCGAGCGCACGCGCGTCAAATCGATAACCGTATAAGGCGACAGGGGACTTGACGATGAATCAGATTGCATTAATGGATCCTGACCTCAGGGCCTGCTGATATTTAGGCCCTAGAACCATCAACGCCTGATGCGTGTGATTTTCGTGCCTTCCAGGGTGAGATTATACATCAGCCCCTTATTGTTAAATACGAATCCGATAATCGGATCGAGTAAATCGTTGGTGTCGATATTACCGCCAACTCCAATCGTGACAAGTGCGACCGATCCATCGACACCGACTTTAAATCCCGCCCGCGACTGGAAGCCCGCCAGCGCCGACGGAGTCATGAACATGATAACGACCGAGCGCGTCTGAACACCGAGCTGAAAGCCGAAAGACGCGCCAATAATATTGTAATAGCCCGCCGTTTTCCCGCGTATATGCATAACGCCCTCGCCATATTCGCCGCCGATGGCGATACCGGCCTTGACGATGGAGGGATAGATGAGAATGGCCTCCGCCTTGTTGGCCAGATTACGTCCATTAACGACGCGTGCAAAAAACTTGTTCAGCGTCACGCGCGCATCAACATCGATCTCGGCAGCCGACGCAGCCTGTGCGGCGCCTGGCGTGTAAACAGCGACGGCGCCTAGCACAAGAAAGGCGATAAAAAGAAATCTAATCGCTTGCATAGTCTTCAATTCCTTCTTGAATCAGCAGGAGTATGGATGGATACATACAGAAACATATAGCTAAAAAAAGGCCAGGAGTCGGGTCAGGTTTCATTTCATGGCTAATTTCCGGCACTCAGAAACTTATCTATCCAGCGCTCATAGTCGCCCGTACGTTTGATTGCGCCGGTCAGCTTACTTGAGGGCAATCCTTCAAGGCTGGCAGGTTTGGTCCCCTCGCGCAGTGCTTTCATGGTCTCATGGACAGCTTGGTATGCTGCCGCGATAGGCTGGTGACCTTGCAGGCACAGACGCACCCGGTTGGCGGCCAGATAGTCAAGATCCATGATTTCCTCACCAGCACCGCCAATGATGAGAGGCAATTTGACCGCCGATGAAGCCGCCTCCAGCTGCTCCTTCGTCTTGACGCCGACGAGAAAGATCGCATCGACACCGCATTTTTCATAAGATGTAATGCGCTGCAATGCGTCTTCAATAGTGCTTTTCCACATGGCGCTGGTGCGCCCGGCAATGACCAGCCCGGTATCGCTGCGCGCCTCAAGCGCGGCGTTCATTTTGCCTGCGCCCTCTTCCACCGAAGTGAATTCAACCTCCCGCGCCGCGCCATAAACCATCGGCAGGACAGTATCTTCTATGGACATGCCACAAATGCCGCTCGTCTCCAGCTCTTCAACCGTGCGCATGACATTGAGTGCATTGCCGTAACCGTGATCGGCGTCGACCATCAGCGGCAACTCGCCCGCGCGGCAGATGCGCCGGCACTGCTCCGCGAACTCAGACATGGTTATGACGATATGGTCCGGCGCGCCAAGAACCGTGAGGGAGGCTACCGAGCCTGCAAACATCCCCGTTTCAAAACCCAGATCTTGCGCGATCCGCGCTGATATGGGGTCGAAAACGGAGGCCGGATGCACACACCGGTCCCCTTCCAGTATCGCGCGAAAGGCCTCGCGCCGCTTCTTGAAGCGCATTTGTGTTCTCCCTCAAAAATTTTGTTTTATTGCATACAGCGCTTTAAGAAGACCCCGCCACCTTCATGACAAACGGATTGCCTGAGCCTTCACCGGTATTGATCATCACGCTCTTGGTTTGCAGATAGGCGTCGATGGCTTCGACGCCGTTTTCACGCCCGATCCCCGACTGTTTATAGCCGCCGAAAGGCGCGGTTACCGAGACCGCCCGGTAGGTGTTAATCCAAACGGTGCCCGCGCGCAGCCGCTTCGCCATGATGGTGGCGCGCTTGAGATTCTGCGTCCATACACCTGCGGCCAGCCCGTAGACCACATCATTGCCGATGCGGATGGCGTCTTCCTCGTCCTTGAATGTGATGACGGAGAGGACCGGGCCGAACACCTCTTCCTGGGCGATGCGCATGTCATTGGTGACATTGTCGAAGATCGTCGGCTTGATGAAATATTTGCCGCCGCCCTCATCCGCGCCAGCGGCCCCGCCACCCAGCACACAGGTGGCGCCATCGTCCCTGGCAATGCCGATATAATCGAGAATTTTTTGATATTGCGCCGGCGTGGTAACCGGGCCCACTTGCGTGTCAGCCTTCTTCGGATCACCCATGCGCGCGGCGGAAGCGACCTCGATGAGCTTCTCCATAAACTTGTCGTGGATGCTCTCCTGCACCAGCAGCCGCGACCCGGCGATGCAGGTTTGCCCGGTTGCCGCGAAGATGCCTGAAATAGCACCGTTTACGGCATCGTCCAGAATGCAATCGTCAAACACGATGTTGGGCGATTTACCGCCCAGCTCCAGCGAGACTTTTTTAAGCCCCCGCGCGGCCATCTCATAGACGCGCCTGCCAGTTAGTCCGCCCCCGGTGAAAGCGATCTTGGCGACTTTCGGGTGAACAACAAGCGGCTCACCCGCTTCTTTACCTGTTCCCGTCACCACATTGACGACGCCGGGCGGGAAACCCGCTTCCTCGACCAATTCCATAAATCTCAGCAGCGAGGCGGAAGTGAATTCCGATGGCTTGATGACGCAGGTGCACCCCGCCGCAAGGGCCGGCGCCAGCTTCCATCCGGTAAGCAGCAATGGCGAGTTCCATGGCACGATCATGGCGCACACGCCAACCGGCTCACGCAATGTGTAGTTGAAAGTGTCGGGTTTATCAGACGCAATGACCGAGCCGGTGATCTTGTCCGCCAGCCCGCCATAGAAATAGAACCACTCGGGCAGATATTTGCATTGCGCCAGCATTTCCGAAATGAGCTTGCCGTTGTCGCGCACTTCCAGCTGTCCAAGCTCCTCCGCATTTTCATCAATGAGATCGCCAAGCTTGCGCAACATTCGTCCGCGCGCCGTCGCGGTTGTTTCGGCCCAGGGTCCGCTGTCCCAGGCCGCATAAGCGGCTTCCACCGCCATATTCACATCCGCCTCCCCGCAACGCGGGATAAGCGCCCAGGGCTCGCCGGTGTAGGGGTCTTCGCTCTCAAACGTCTCGCCGCTAATTGCATTAACCCACTTGCCGTCTATGTAGGTCTTGTACTGTTTCAATTCGGACATCGCACGCGCCCTCCCTCACCGGTGATAAATCTCAATGGACAGATTGCGCGGTAAGAGAAAGAGCTGCAAGACCCCTGTCGTGATAAGACTTCCATCTTCAGGTGAGGCTAGCTGGCCCTGGCTGCAATTTTTCCGTAAGCCTCTAGCGCCCGCGCCCGCGCCTCGCGCAAATCAATTATGCGTTCAGGATAGGTTTCGCCGAGCTTGATGCCCGCCTTGGCCAATGCGCTCTCACTCACTTTCCATGGCTCATGAATCTTCGTCTTGGGCAGTTTGCCAAGCTCCGGCATCCAGGCTTTCACATATTTGCCTTCCGGGTCGAATTTCCTGCCCTGGAGCACGGGATTGAATATGCGCGAAAAGAGGAGCGCGTCCGCACCGCAACCGGCAACCTTCTGCCAGTTTACCGTATTGCTGGCCAGATTCGCATCAACCAGCGTATCCCAGAACCAGTGCGCGCCGCTCTGCCAGGAAATCAACAGATGTTTCACGAGAAACGAAGCGACAATCACGCGCACCTGGTTGTGTATCCAGCCAGTGGCCAGCAGCTCGCGCATACCCGCATCGATGATCGGATAACCTGTGCGGCCCTGGCCCCAGGCAAGCAGATTTTCCTCATGCTCGCGCTCCCCTTTTTCACGCCATGGAAATTTTGCAAATTCGTGACGGAACGGCGATGTGGCAAGATGCGGCCAGTGAAACAGAAGATGGTGGCAGAACTCACGCCAGAGGATTTCACGCAATAGGCTTTGAGCGCCCGCCGCCAGCCTGCCATCCCTGGTGCGAGTTGTGCCATCTACAGCGCTCCAGACCTCGCGCGGACTCACTTCACCAAAATGCAGATGCGGCGAGAGCCGTGAGGTGCCATCCAAATCCGGCCTTTGGCGCGTTTTCTCATAGTCCTTGAGGACGCTGCCCGCGAGTGCATGCAGCGCGGCGCGCGCACCCTTCTCGCCGGGCGTCCACGCGGCTGAAATTCCCGCCGCCCAATCAGGTTTTACGGGCTGCATCTCCCATGCTTCCAGCGTATCGCTTCCCACCCCGTCCGGTACGCGTGCAAGCGAAACCGGCGCCTTGACGCCAGCGCCTAACGAAGCCCTTTTCAGGCAGGCCTTTTGGAAAGGCGCGAACGCACGATAGGGCTTGCCCGTGGCCAATTTGATGTCTTCGGGCTCGAACAGGAGCGCGCCCGAGAAACGGCGGCAGCGCACCCCGGTCCCTTCCAGAACCCCATGCAGCTTGCGCTCCAGTTTCATCGCCCAGGGTTCATATCCCCGGCTCCAGAAGAGTGCCCCTGCATCGGTTTCACGCGCCAGATCGCAAAGCACTTCCAGCGCCGGTCCGCGTGCAAGGATCAGGCGGCTGCCGCGCCTGCGCAAATCCCTCTCAAGGCTATGGAGGCTCTCATGCAGCCACCAGC
>CAYOEI010000259.1:0-5969 GCA_964402825.1 uncultured Hyphomicrobiaceae bacterium | reverse complement strand
GGTAGGCATCGCCCCATAAGCGCGAATCCCTAAAAAACCGGAGCCTCTTTTTGTCGTCATTCCGGCGAAAGTCGGAATCCAGTCTTCAGTTTTTGATACTCTCTTTTCCCTCATTGTCACTTTTTGAATCAGTGCTTATCTGGATAAAGCCCCACATTCATTACGCGGGGCCAATTCTTTTAAATAACCCCTCAGACTAACTACACCCGCTCGTTCCCCCGCAGGTGTCGCACTTCAAACACGTGCCGTTGCGCACCAGGGTGAAGTTTCCGCATTCGCCGCACGCCCCCCCCTCATAGCCCTTTACGCGGGCTTCCATGATGAGGTGGGTTTCGCTGCGCCCGGTGAGAGCGGGGGCAGGGGCGTTGGCGGCGGCCGGAGGGGAGAGCGCCTCCTCGGCCACCGCCGCAGAACCGAGGCTCTTTGGCTGAGATGACAAACTTTCGGACGCTAGGGATGAAATATTTGCTTGGGATACGCCCGATGAGATTGCACTCGCTGCACGCGCGGTCGCCTCGGCGGACTGTCCCGCCACTACGACCAACTTGTTGAGCTGGCCGCGGATAAACCCGTTCGATACATACTGAACCGCTGAGTCTTTGTGTTCCCGGCCCTCACTGACGCCTTCGCCAATCCCCGTGGCGCTGATGTCGGCCGGCTCCACATGGGCAAGCTCATGGCGGTCGAGATAAGACACAGCCAGCTCGCGGAAAATATAGTCGAGGATCGATGTCGCGTTCTTGATCGCCGCGTTGCCCTGCACGAGACCCGCAGGCTCAAAGCGGGTGAAGGTGAAGGCGTCGACGAACTCTTCCAGCGGCACGCCATATTGCAGGCCAACCGAGATGGCGATGGCGAAATTGTTCATGAGGCTCCGGAAAGCCGCGCCTTCTTTATGCATGTCGATGAAAATTTCACCCAGCCGCCCGTCTTCATATTCACCGGTGTGCAGATAGACCTTATGCCCGCCGACAATCGCCTTTTGCGTGTAGCTCTTGCGCCGGTCGGGGAGGCGTTCGCGTTCCACCGTTTCGCGCACGCGCTCGACAATCCGCTCGACGATGCGTTCAGCGGCAACTTCAGCGCGCTGCGCGGCTGGCTGGTCGGCGGCGATAGCATCAAGCGTTTCGTCGAGCTCGTCCTCGTCCTGCCCGAGCACCTGCGAGTTAAGCGGCTGGGAGAGTTTCGAGCCGTCGCGATAGAGCGCATTGGCCTTCAGCGCGAGACGCCAGGAGAGATTATAGGCCTCCTTGCAGTCCTCGACGGTTGCGTCATTCGGCATGTTGACAGTCTTCGAGATGGCGCCGGAGATGAAGGGTTGCGCGGCGGCCATCATGTGAATGTGGCTTTGCGCGGTCAGATAGCGCTTGCCGGTGCGCCCGCATGGTGTGGCGCAGTCGAACACGGGCAGATGCTCTTCCTTAAGCCCCGGGGCGTCTTCCAGCGTCATGGCGCCGCAACACTGCGTATTGGCCTTTTCGATATCCGATTTTGAAAACCCGATTTCGGAAAGCAGGTCAAAATCCGGCGTGTCCATAAGCGCGCCTTCAAGGCCCAGCGTTTGAGTGCAGAACTCCTCGCCAAGCGTCCACTTGTTGAAGACAAACTTGATGTCGAAGGCGGTGGCGAGAGAGTCCTCGATGGCGCCGATTTTCTCGTCCGTGAAACCTTTATCCTTCAGGCTTGCGTGATTGACGCCGGGGGTGTCTTTCAGCGTTCCCTTGCCAACCGCATAGTCGATGATCCGCGTGACGGCGGCCTCATCATAGCCAAGCGTCTTGAGCGCCTGCGGCACCGTGCGGTTGATGATCTTGAAATAGCCGCCACCCGCGAGCTTCTTGAATTTAACCAGCGCAAAGTCCGGCTCGATCCCGGTGGTGTCGCAATCCATCACCAGACCGATGGTGCCGGTGGGGGCAATGACGCTCGCCTGCGCATTGCGATATCCGTGCTTAGCGCCAAGCTCCAGCGCCTTGTTCCACGCCGACATTGCATGCTCGATGAGCTGTTTGTCGGGGCATGATTCATGGTCGAGCGGCACCGGAATGGTTGCCAGCTGCTCATAGCCATCGCTCTTGCCATAGGCGGCGCGGCGGTGGTTGCGTATGACGCGAAGCATATAGTCCGCATTCTTCTCATAGGCGGGAAAAGCGCCAAGCTCGCCGGCCATTTCCGCGCTAGTCGCATAAGAGATGCCAGTCAACACCGCGGTGAGGGCGCCGCACAGCGCGCGGCCTTTATCCGAATCATAAGGAATGCCGCTGGCCATCAGCAGACCGCCAATATTGGCGTAGCCCAGGCCGAGGGTGCGGAAGTCATAGGACAATTCGGCGATCTGCTTCGACGGGAACTGGGCCATCATAACCGAGATTTCCAGCACGATGGTCCACAGCCGCACGGCGTGCTCATAAGTCTGCACGTCGAAGCTTCCATCCTTGTTCTGGAAGCTCATCAGATTGATGGAAGCCAGGTTGCAGGCGGTGTCATCCAGAAACATATATTCGGAGCAGGGATTGGAGGCGCGGATCTCGCCGCTGGCCGGACAGGTGTGCCAGTCATTGATGGTGGTATGGAACTGGATGCCAGGGTCGGCGCACGCCCACGCGGCGTTGCCAATGCTTTCCCACAAATCGCCGGCCTGTATCGTTTCAGCGATTTCGCCATTCGTGCGGTTGATCAGTTTCCATTCACCACCCGTTTCGACCGCTTTGAGGAATTCGTCGCTCACGCGCACCGAGTTGTTCGAGTTCTGGCCCGACACGGTGAGGTAAGCTTCTGAATCCCAGTCGGTATCATAGGTCTGGAAATCGATGGACTCATAGCCCTGGCGCGCAAACTGGATCACCCGCTGGATGTAGTTTTCCGGCACGCGTACTTTTCGTGCGGCGCGGATTTCACGTTTCAGGGCGGGGTTTTTCTTCGGGACGAAACAATCATCCCCATCCGCATCGCAATTGACGCAGGCGCGCATGATCGCGGTCAGCCGTTCGGCGCAAATCACTGATCCGGTGACCAGTGCGGCTACCTTCTGCTCTTCCTTCACCTTCCAGTTGACGTATTTCTCGATGTCGGGATGATCGACGTCGACGACGACCATCTTCGCCGCGCGCCGCGTCGTGCCGCCTGACTTGATGGCGCCGGCAGCCCGGTCGCCGATCTTCAGGAAACTCATCAGCCCGGATGATTTGCCGCCACCCGAAAGCGGTTCGTTTTCACCGCGCAGATGCGAGAAGTTCGAGCCCGTGCCCGAGCCATATTTGAACAGACGCGCCTCACGCACCCACAAATCCATAATCCCGTTCTCATTCACCAGATCATCTTCGATGGACTGGATGAAGCAGGCATGGGGCTGGGGATGCTCATAGGCTGTCTTGGAAAGCTGTAATTTGCCTGATTTGAAGTCGACGAAGAAATGACCCTGGCTCGGGCCATCGATGCCATAGGCCCAGTGGAGCCCGGTATTGAACCATTGCGGAGAGTTGGGGGCCACCATCTGCATGGCGAGCATATAGCGGTGCTCATCATAGAAGGCGCGGGCGTCCTGTTCGGTGGTGAAATAGCCGCCTTTCCAGCCCCAATAGGTCCAGGTCCCGGCGAGCCGGTCAAACAGCTGACGGGCACCGGATTCGCTGGTGTAGCGTTGTTCCTGGGGGAGTTTTTCAAGTGCCTGTTCATCGGCAACCGAGCGCCACAGCCAGGACGGAATGGTGTTTTCCTCAACCTTTTTCAGGCGGGCCGGGACCCCGGCCTTGCGGAAGTATTTTTGCGCCAGAATATCGGCTGCAACCTGGCTCCATTGCTTGGGAACCTCGAATTTTTCAAGCTGAAACACGATCGAGCCGTCAGGATTACGGATTTCACTGGCAGCTTCCCTGAACTCAATCGCGTCATAGGCAGATTTGCCTTCTGTTGTAAATTTCCGCTCGATCCGCATTTTTTTCCATCCCTAAAATTTTGCTTTGAACGCGCAACGCGCACGCATCAGCCGTTTGCCGGAAACGGCTCCTGATATTATCTGTTCGATACTTCCCCGTTCGAGGCTTACTGCCCCTTTTCATTCATTTTCTGCGCCAAACGGCGCTATTTTTTTGCGCTAAACAGCGCTTATTTTTTGCGCCAGATGGCGCCTTTCTCTGCGCCGGATCAGTGCCCGCCGCGTTTGACCAAATGTCCCTCTCGTCCCGCATCCCGCCCCGGATGACCTGCAGGGGTAACTGCAGCGAAAAGGAAGGCTATTTGACGCGGTTCCTATCCGTTCAGATGCCGCCGGGACAGTTATGCCCGGCGGAATTCCAAACTCACCTGATTCTGCCTCTCGCGTCAAGATATAGTGGTGATGTGGTTAAGGCATACTAAATGTAGTGGGCGTGCGAAAAACGCCCTGTGCATGGGATTCTGCACAAGCTGTGTACGAGATGAGGAAGAAACTAGACTGACTGCTCGTCAAAAGGCCCCGCAATTGAGGGCTGCAAAGCACTCCGTTTGCGCCTCGAACTTACACCGATTCGAAACGGCGTAAATGGGTTCCGGCCGTGGCGTATCGGGATATGAATATGCTGTGGAGACTGAAGTTATAAGGTGCTGGGGGCGTTAGAAAAATAGGGGAAAGGAAGGTCTGCGCGTGCGCGCTGCAGGCGATTATTATCAGTAAAAATTATAAAAAACATGTTCATTGATTGGATCGGTGTGGAGGCCTGAACGAATCATGAGCACTGAGTGCGATTGCGCCGCGGCATAATGCGCAAAAAGTGCATTATTTACCTTGGAGCCGTCACGGCATGTGTGACACTCTCGCGCAAAATGGATGGAATTTATGAGTCCTGACCCTAGTGTCCTGATACTAGAGAGTTCTCATCGCATGGTGATGGGTCCGAAAGAATTTCGCCGCTGGCGCAAATCGCTGGGGCTGAAACAAAAGGAAGCCGCTGCGTTGCTGGGGCTCAAGAAGCGGATGATTCAGTATTATGAAAAGGGTGAGCGCGACGGTAAGACGATTGTCATTCCGAAATATATCCGCCTGGCCTGTTATGCTGTGGGTGAGGGCATAGAGGATTTCGACGGGGAAATAGCGGAGAATCAGTACGGCCGAAACTTGCTCTAGGGCCCTGACCCAAGTTAAGCGATGGTCTGGACAGGCAGCGGTGAACCGGTCATAGTCCGCCCGCTCCAAAGTGGCCAAACGCGGCGGATTTCCATGGGACTTTTCAAAGAGATTTTTGCCTGGTGGACCGGGAACACGTATGGGACACGCCTGTATACCATGCGTTACGGAACGCTTGTAGGCGATGATGATCTGGGCAACCGCTATTATCGCAATGCCGATGCCAGCAAGCGCTGGGTGATTTACCGTGATCTGGCGGAAGCCTCGAAAGTGCCGCCGGAGTGGCATGGGTGGCTCCACTACACCGTGGATACTCTCCCCAGCGAGGAAAATTATACCCCGCATCCCTGGGAAAAAGCCCACCGCCCGAACATGACGGGTTCCTCTGGCGCCTACCGGCCTCGCGGCAGCACAATGGTTCTGGGCGACAGGCCCCCAGCCACCGGTGATTACGAACCATGGAAACCGGAATAACGACATCCGAAAATGGAAAAAGTCCGTACCCTTATGCCTTGGTCTTGCCATTGTGGCAGTTGAAACACTGAACGCAGCTGCTCCCGCAAGGCGGGTTAGATTGGATATTGAAAACGAGTATGGGCAACATTTTTTCTCAGTACGGCGTTAAGCCCGCCATGCGGCGCATCATGGGTTTTATCGCCTTTGCCGTTGCGTTTGGTCTTGCATGGCAGCCCGCGTCCGCCCAGAAAATTGAGAACCCGATTGCTGTTTTCGCCGCGCTCGACAAGGTGACGGCGCGCATTTCACCGCTGGAAATCCGCATTGGCGATACAGTGCGCTTTGGGGCGCTCACGGTAACGCCGCGCGTGTGTTACACGCGCCTGCCGACCGAGCCGCCGCTCACGTCTGT
>CAYOEI010000258.1:0-3052 GCA_964402825.1 uncultured Hyphomicrobiaceae bacterium | reverse complement strand
ATTTAGGCAGCAAACGGCGCGCGGCAGGGATGGAAAGGCGTGCTTCGGGTGCATGAACCGCAAGCCCGGCGACAACGTGGCCGTGAACGTCGCGAATTGGTACAGCCATGGCAATGAGCCCGACTGAATCTTCCTGATTGTTGATTGAATAGCCCAGCAGCCGAATTTCTTCCAGATCCGCTTCAAGCTCATCAACCGTGGTAATCGTATTGTCCGTGTATCTCTTCAGTTTACTTACCGAGAGAATATGCTGGCGGGCTTCGGCATCCTGATTGGCCAAAAGCAGTTTTCCAATTGCGGTGCAGTAGACGGGAACCCGGCTTCCTGCCTTGAGTTGCACGCGCAGCGGCCAGTCGCATTCAACCCGGTCGATATAGATGACCTCGTGCCCGTCAAGCATGCCCACATTACAGGTCTCCGCCACGTCATCGACCAGCCCTTGCAGGACCGCGTGGCTTGTCTTGTTTTGATGGGGGTTGGAGATGGTCGCCAGCGCGAGAAGATTGAGGCGCTGGCCAATGCGGTATCGTTCACGTCCAGGATCGCGCACAACAAGTCCGAGTTCCTCCAGTTGTTTGATCACACGGTGAATGGTCTGACGTGGAAGCGAGAGCTGTTCAGCGATATCCGGCAGGGAGAGGGCGCGGGTGTCGTTTGCAATAGTTTCGAGAATTGCAATGGCCTTTTGTATGGCCGTATTCGTTGTGGAGCGCTCTGCTTCACTCATGCCGGAATTACCACCGTTTTCTGACCTGTCTTAATTGACCGCTTTACTCAATTGAAACCAAAATCCGCCATCAATAAAATAAGACGGTACGTCACATTTTTTATACTATTTTTACAAGGCCTGGCTAGCACGCACCTCATGGACAAGGAAATAGGCTTAATGGTTTGAGCTGAGCGTCTCTCGAAAATGGTCGAGAATGATGGCTGTTTATGAGTTCATGACTTAATCATATGGCGCAAAATCAAGATCGAGCCAATAGGGCTGATGGTCCGATCCTTGAGCCTCCTCATCAATCCTCGCTCCCAGAACCCGCTTTCTCATCGACTCATTGATGAAGGCAAAATCGATGCGCATATCCTTATCGTTGCGTGAGGATGGGTCATCGGTATAGGTGCTGCCCTCGTCCTGGTCATGACCCGCCGCGACCCAGGTATCGATAAAACCAACTTGAGTTGTAACTTGTTCGCGATCACCATCCATGGGTCCTGCCAGATGACCATATTCAGGGTCTTTGGCTTCCAGGTTAAAATCCCCCAGAAGAACAAAGGGGACGGGCATAGGCGGCGGGGCGGCATCCTCTTTCCATAAAGAACTGGCATGACGGCTCGACCATGCGCCGCCTCCGGCCGGGGCGCGGCGGATAATGTCGCGGATAGTCTCTATCTGCGCCACGCGGTCCTGCTTTGAGTGCGCCCCCAAATGAGCGTTATAGATGCGCAGGGCGCCATCGTTTTGCAGTGTGACGACCCCCTCTATCATGCCGACGGCCATGTTATGGCGATGGCGCAAGTTGGATTTTGGCAGCGGGAATAGCCTGGTGGAGAGGATCGGCGTTTTCGACAAAATCATATTGCCGAACTGCCTGCGGACATTATTTATCCTGCCGCTGGCCAGGCATGTGCTGGCGTCGACATCGAAGTAGGGGCCATATGCCCAATAATATTTTGGCAAAAACCGCCCAAGCATTTCTGGCTGATCAACGTTGCCGCTGCGCTGCCAGTAGCGCTCGACTTCCTGCAGGGCGATGATGTCGGCGCCGTCAACTTCGCTGGCGATCCGCTCCAGGTCGAAACGACCATCTTTGCCCAACCCGAACTGGATGTTGTAAGTGACGATTTTCAAGGGAGCCCGCTCACTAAATTCTTTCGCCGCGTAAGATTTAAGAACTTGGGCTCACGATGGCAAGCGAACGCTGCCGAATTTTGTCTCGGCCCAGCGCGCCAGACGCAGCACCGGGTAGCAGTAAGCGAAATACAGAAGCGCGGTCATGCCATAGATCAGCATCAGTTCCCTGGGGTGGCGCTGGGTGGCGTGCTCTCCGGCCCGCACCAGCTCGGCGATGCCGATAACCGAGACAATCGAAGTGCCCTTGATGATGATGACATAGATACCGCCCATGGGAGGGATCATCAGCTTCAGCGCCTGGGGCAGGACGACGTACCACATGCTTTGAAGGGCCGTCATTCCAGTCGAGCGTGCCGCTTCGCCCTGACCGCGCGGGACGGCCTCAATCGCCGCCCGCACAATTTCCGCGACATAGGTCGACGTATAGAGACTGAGAGCGATTACTGCAGCAGGGAAGGCTTCCAATTGCAGCCAGGATATCCCGGTCGTCGGCAACACGAAGTAAATAATGTAGAGATGCACCAGGAACGGTGTTCCCCGCAGCGCATGGATATACAATCCCAGTGTCGTGGAAATTGCCCAGCCGCCCACCATGCGCAGAATCCCAACAACGAAGCCAAGGGCACTGCCGCAGAGGATCGTGATGAGGGAAATCTTGAACGTCATCCACAAGCCTTCCAGCAGGAATGGCATGATGGCTTCGAGAACCTGTATCTCTTTCATGGTTGTGTCTCCATTTTAGCGCCGGGCCCCGCCCAGACGGCGCTGGGCGAAATTGGAGAACATGAGCATGACCCAGTATATCACCAGGTAACCGGCGGCGACCGTCAGGAACGCTTCGTTTGGCATTAGCCGATCAGAGAGAACCACCAAACCGGCTCCGAAAAGCTCGAACACACCGATAAAGCTGACCAGGGATGAGTCCTTGATAAGAACCGCCGTCTGCCCGAGCAGCGGTGGCACAACGTTGGCAAACGCCTGCGGCAGAACCACATAACGCATGCGCTGCATATAGGTCATGCCGACGGACTGGGCGCCTTCAACTTGCCCGCGCGAGATAGATTCGATCCCGGCGCGGATGATCTCGCTCATATAAGCCCCGGCGTTAAGGCCAAGGGCGATGACGCCCCCTTCGAGTTCGTCCAGACGGCGATCGAGCAGGGGCAGCGCCGGTATGCTGAAATAGATCACATAAATCTG
>CAYOEI010000257.1:0-5024 GCA_964402825.1 uncultured Hyphomicrobiaceae bacterium | reverse complement strand
GCGTCGTCGGCATTGCTTGCATCCTCCCCTATGCGTTTCTGCATAGCCTCAAGGAGATCCAGACGGCCATGAATATCGCCAATCGCGTAGATCCTGACGCCTGCTGGGACGCGCGGTTTGGCGCCCCCCTTCTGTGCTCCGACAATGGATCGTAAGAGGCGCCTCATAACCCACCACCATTTGCAAAAGCCGCTCATCCGACGCAGCGGCGATTGTCAACCAAAATCCGACACTGCGCTATACGGTATTCATCTTAAACGTGCGCTTAACAGGCGCATCTCAAATTTATGGGCACCTCGATAAAATCCAATCTGCCCCATAACCAGCCCCCAAATCTGCATCCCTCATCGACTGGATTCTACTCGATCAGGGCAGGGGCATGGAATTATTACAGTGTCAACGCCGGAGCAAAAACACACCAGTAGCCAGAGTAAAAATACACCACTTTGTACGCTACGGAAGGTTGTCCATGGATGTTCTGCGGAGTGCCCTTCATTAGGCTGACGCGAGCTGAGACGGCTGTGTTTGAGCCGGAAGCTCTCACCGTTCATCTCCAGGATATGGACATGATGGGTGAGCTGGTCGAGGAGAGCGCCCGTGAGATCGTCGTCGTGTCGCCCTCGTCGGCGGAATGTATTTCCGCCGCCACGACAGCGCCGGTTGACGGTTTCGTCACCAACCTGAATCTACGGCTCAGCGACCAGGCGGTGACCAATCAACCCGCACTGGCGCTCGTTGATGTCAACAGCTTCTGGGTTCATGGCTTTTTCAAGGAAACCGTCATCGAGAATATTCGACCGGGCGATCGAGCAATCATCACGCTGATGAGTTACCCGGGCACGCCCCTCGAATAGTGAATTTTGCGAAAGAAAACTGATCATGACATTTGTTAATGATTTTCAATGATGGATAAGTGTTATGGGAACGAGTAATGAGTAATGAGTCTTCTGGGTAAGCGAAAATATCTTCCATTGAGCGTTGACTTGGCATGGGCGCTTTTATCTGGATTTGCGGCCGTTTTAATTCGGGATAATCTCGAATTCTCATTGCATCGGATGGCAAGCATTGTGCCTACGGTGGGTGTAACCGTTATCGCGGCCGCCATTGTCTTTGTGGCATTTGGCCTCCATCGCAGCATCTGGCGCTATGCCTCGCTCCCCGATCTGATGCGCATCATGGCCGCAGTCTCGGTCACAATCCTCATTGTCCTGTTTGTCGGCTTTGCACATAATCGTCTTGAGGGTGTCGCCCGTTCGATTCCGCTCATTCAATGGGTCGTTATGGTTGGCGGCATGATCGGCACGCGCGTTTTTGTGCGCCTCACCCAGGGGCACCTCAAGCGTGACAAACCGCTCGCGATAAAGTCCATGGTGGGCGCCGAGAATGTGCTCATCGTTGGCCTTGGTCCCCTGACCGAGCTCTATATTCGCGCGATCAAAGAGTTCGCGCCGGACCAGATAGCCATCGTCGGCATATTGGCGCAGGACGAGCACCTCAAAGGAAGGCTCGTACAGTTCCACGAGGTTCTCGGTACACCCGAAGAGATAAGGCAGGTTCTCGAAACGCAGAGCGTACACGGTGTTGAAATTTCGCGCATCATCGTAACGCGCCCGTTCAAAAAATTTAGCGAGCAGGCACAAAAAGCTCTCCTAGCCGCCGAGAGGGCCAGCAATATCCGGCTCGACTTCTTCGCCGAATTCGCCGAACGTCTGGGGCTGACATCCCGCAACGATGTGCCGGCCGATTGTGACGACGGTGCCGAAAATGTGGATATGGCCTCTCAGGACATTTTTGACTTGTCTCAACTCGGGGAAAACGAATTTGTGGCCCTGGGGGGCTATTCCTATGTGAAGCGTGCAATCGACATCCTCGGCGCGAGCCTGGCTTTTGTCTTCCTTTCTCCGCTCATCGCGCTCACATCCCTTGTGGTGCTGCTTGATGTCGGATTGCCGCTCACCTTTCCCCAGCAGCGCCCCGGCCGGTTCGGGCGCCCGTTCAGGCTTTATAAGTTCCGCACCATGATCGGCTTGCACGATGAAGCAGGCAAGCGCATTCCTGAAAGCGCGCGCGAATCCGCGCGCGGCCGGTTCATTCGGAGCTGGCGTCTCGACGAGTTGCCGCAGCTCTACAACATCCTCGCTGGCGAGATGTCGTTCGTCGGCCCGCGTCCACTGCTTCCGGTGGACCAGCCGGACTGGGATACCTCGCGCCTGCTCGTGCGGCCGGGTCTGACGGGCTGGGCGCAAGTCAACGGCGGGCGGAGTGTTTCAATTCCCGACAAGACCGCTCTCGATGTCTGGTATCTGGTCCATGCCTCGCTCTGGCTCGACGTGAAGATCGTGCTCAAGACGTTTGTCATGCTGGTGGGCGGTGAGCGCCGCAACCGCGAAGCCATTGCCCGGGCCTGGGAGGACATCAAGCGGCTGAGGAAGCGTCTCGCCGCAGCGCATGACAGCCCCGTGGCCGAGGCGAATCCGGGTGCGGCCGGGAATCTGCAAGTGGACGCAGCATAGAGTACCCCTGACATACATTATACTTCGAGCATCAGTCCACTTTCGGGCATCGCTGCGTTATTGTGATGCATGACGCCCTGATGCATGAAACAGTGGGGAATTATGATTCGCGGGTGCATAGGTTTTAAATCACTGGCAAAGAAGAGTTTTTTGAAACTGGCTAGTCGATTATCAACTTTCTCTCCGCTCGGGAGCTGGCGCATCCGGGCGTGCGGTAGCTTTTGTCTTTTGCCTGGCTGTTGGCCATGGTTTAGCGGGATCAGCGAGCTTGAACCCCGGACCCGATAGAATGGCCTCTCCCGGCATGGCTCAGCCATGACTGAGGCTCGGCCATGGTAAAGAAAATCGATCCTGGTTTAAGGGAAGCGCCATGGGTTTTGCTGAGGCTCGCACCTCTTGCGAGAGCCATGGCGAGGGGCGCGGGGCCCGCCAATCGCCGTTATCGCGCATGTCTGTTTGCGCCAACCTTCCTGACGTCGGTTGGACGTCCGCCCGATAACATCGATTGAGTAGAAGGTGGTGTCGGGCGAGCTTCTCATCTGAAAACCGGCCTCCACTTTTCGGGAAGCACGCCCCCGATTGATGCGCGCGGGTGTCGAGATGATGAGGGAGAAGGCAGAGGAGTGATCGTGGTGGCGCGCCTTCTGGGTGTGCTGGAATTCGGGGCTTTCGCCTTCATCCAGGGCACGCTGATGATGTTCACGACCTTCACCGCGGTCGGCATGGGGCAGACGACGAGCCGCTACATAGCGTCTTGGCGCACGAGCCAGCTCGAACGAATTGGCACGAGGAGCAAGAGGGCAAGCCAATGAGATCCATCGCCCACTGGACACCACGTTATGTCCTTGCCCGCGGGCGCGTCTTGTACGACCAGATGGTCCGTCCCGAGGACCCGTGGCTCACGCGAGAGGCGATTGGTCTGCTCGAGAGACTGGTGAGACCAACTGATGTCGTGTTGGAGTTTGGCGCGGGGCGCAGCACGCGCTGGCTCGCGCGACGCGTCGCAAAAATGATCAGCGTGGAGGACAACGAAGCGTGGCATCAGCGCGTCAAGGCGTGGCTCGAATCGGACGGGCTCGATAACGCCGAATTGCTCCACCATCCCGGTGATCTGCCCGAAAGCGAAGGCGCAAAATCGCAGTACGTGAGTATGATCGATGACATTGCCGATGAGAGTCTCGACATGGTGCTCATCGACGGCATCTACAGAAATCACTGCGCCGTGGCGTCCGTGCCAAAGGTCAAGCCGGGTGGGCTTGTCGTCATCGATAATGCGAACTGGTTCTTACCCAGCGCGACGCATTCGCCGACTTCGCGCCGGCAGAACGACGGACCCGTCGATGCGGTGTGGCAGGAGTTCGTCGACATAAGCCAGGATTGGCGCCACATCTGGACGTCGAACGGGGTTTGGGACACCTTGATTCTGTTCAAGAGATGACGACTTGGCAACTAACACGGCGGGAGCAAAGGCACGTTGAGTGAGATCAAGGCAATCGTTGCGCAAATGGGCGCGCGCCGCAATTATGCCGCAGCCGGAATGCTCCATTCCGACAACGCCCTTTCCGCGCTTTCACAGACTTTGGACTTTAACGGCGCGCGAACAGCTCTTGGCAGGAATGTGGCGTCTTGGCTTGGCAGCACCGCGGCCGACAAGACACAAGAAGCGATCGCGCACGAGCTTCACGATAATTACTTCAGAGAAATTCTCGAATTGGCCGACCTGCAGAAATTCAACTGCTTGTCTCCCTGACAACGATTTGAACTCAAGATGAGAGCATTTCCTTGGCTTCGATCATCCCGACACTCCGGTTCATCGCTAACCATCCGCTGAGTTCCAAGCGGCCGCTTAGCGCGTACTGGCGCTATGGGAGGTGGCAGATCGAGAGCCGGTTACGTCGCGAGGTTGAATTCCCCTGGATCGAAGGCTCGAAGCTGGTCGCCCGCAACGGCATGACCGGCGCAACGGGTAATATCTACTGCGGTCTTCACGAGTTTGAAGACATGGCCTTCCTGCTTCACCTGTTGCGTCCAGATGATCTGTTCGTTGACATTGGCGCCAATATCGGAAGCTACACGGTGCTCGCGTCGGCGGTATGCGATGCCCGATCGATCTCGGTTGAACCAGATCCGGGCACAATGGAGTCACTCAAGCGTAACGTCGAAGCCAATCGGATTGGAGAGAGTGTTCGACTTATTCAAGCCGCGCTTGGCGCTGCGTCAGGGTCGGTGCGGTTCACGGTGGGCCAGGACACGACTAACCGGGTCGCTGGCGAAGCAGATGCGAACACACGTGACGTCGAGGTCCGAACCCTGGACGAAATTTTAAAAAGGAAAAAGCCCATCCTGATCAAGATGGACGTTGAAGGATATGAGCCTGAGGTCATCGCGGGCGGCGTCATGACGCTTGACGAACCATCGTTGATGGCCGTCATAACCGAGACGGCGGACGTGCGGGTGTGTGCCGCGCTTGAGACGGCTGGTTTCCAGAGGGCTTACTATGAGCCGTTCCAA
>CAYOEI010000256.1:0-5183 GCA_964402825.1 uncultured Hyphomicrobiaceae bacterium | reverse complement strand
TGTGGCGGCTCTTGCACGCCATCTGACATCAAGCGGCAAAGCCGATCCCAAACGATTGCTGATCTCCGGCGGCAGTGCGGGCGGATATACCGTCCTCATGGCGCTGGCCAAACTCGATATTTTTTCCGCCGGCGCGTGTGCTTATGGCGTCGCGGACCTCAACCAGCTTCAGGCCATCACCCACAAATTCGAAAGCGGATATCTTTATGGCCTCACCGGCACAAATGCTGAGACTTGCGAAGCGGTTTTCACCGAACGATCGCCGCTCACCCATGCGCATGAGATCACCTGCCCGGTGATTTTCTTCCAGGGGCTGGAAGACAAGGTTGTGCCCCCCGAACAGTCGCGCTCAATGGCCCGCAGCCTTAAGGCGCGCGGTGTACCGGTCGCGTATCGCGAATTCGGCAATGAGGGGCACGGGTTCCGCCGCGCCGAGACAATCATCGAGGTGCTGGAAAGCGAATATGCGTTTTACGCACGCATTTTGGGGTTGGAGCCGCATGAAGAGTTGCCGCAGATCGAGATCAGCAACTGGACCGGGCAAAAATCTTGAAACGGGCGCTCCTGCTCGTGGAACGCCCGTTCCGTTTAGAGCTTAAGAGGAAACTTCCCAGTCTTACGACTTGGATTTGCCCTCAATCACCTTAACGCTTTTGCCGCCATTAGTGATGGCAATGGCGCGAGGCTTCATGGCTTCAGGGAGTTCGCGTACGAGATCAATGTGCAGCAGCCCGTTCTCAAGGCTGGCGCCTTTCACCTCGACATGCTCCTCAAGCTGGAAGCGGCGCTCAAAGGTGCGCGTGGCAATGCCGCGATGCAGATATTCGCTCTCCTGCTTATCGGTTGAGCTGGTCTGCTCGCCGCGCACGGTCAGAAAGTTTTCCTTGGCCTCGATATCAAGATCATCTTCAGCGAAACCGGCGACCGCCATGGTTATGCGATACTGATTCTCGCCAATGAGCTCGATATTATAGGGCGGGTAGGTTGGGGCATCGCCGTCAACTGACCCAATTGAGTCAATCAGCGATGCAAGCCGGTCAAAACCGACCGTGGAACGGTATAGGGGTGTCAGGTCAAAGTGCCTCATCACATATCCTCCTTGTGAAGCAACATGCATTATGAAACCTGCCGATTGTGGCCAGGTTTTCTGGTGAAATGCACACCCGTAACTGGCATGTGCATACTCAAAATATAGGATGGAAAAACTCAGATTCAATATCAACTGGCGCCAGTAATTGAACCCCATGCTTGAAGCGCGTGGCATGGTTGATATAACTGGGCACTCGTCACCGGTTAAGGTCGGCTCCATCGATTAATTCATCGAAAGATAAACGCGCTCCATGACTCTTGTTGGCCTTCCGCGAAACCCCGTACCGGTGGGGGCTGTGTCCGGGACGTTCACCGCTTTTGATGGCGCGGAGCTGCGATATGCCATCTGGCGGCCGCCGGCGCGCGGGCGCAAGGGCACCGTCTGCCTGTTTGGCGGGCGCACTGAATTCATTGAGAAATATTTCGAGACCATCTCTGATTTGCGCCAGCGGGGGTTTGCCGTCGCGACCATGGACTGGCGCGGGCAGGGGGGCTCATCGCGGAGTTTGCGCAATGGATTCAAAGGGCATGTGGACAGTTTTACCGAATATGATGCGGATCTGGTTCAGTTCATGAGCGAGGTGGTGTTGCCCGACTGTCCGCCGCCGTTTTTTGCCCTGGCCCATTCAATGGGCGCAAATATTGTGCTGCGCGCGGCGTGCGAGCGCGATTGCTGGTTCGACCGCATGGTTTTTACCGCGCCGATGATCCGTCTGGGCAAGGGAATACCCGTTCCCGGCCTTTTGGATGGTCTGGCGCAGCTTGCCGTTTTCTGCGGGCTGGGTGATGCGTTTATCCCCGCCGGCAAGGATGAAGCTGCCGGGATGGGAGCGTTCGAGGGCAACCTGCTGACGAGCGACAGGCGCCGGTTTGAACGCAACCGGCTTGTCCTGGAAGAGGCGCCTCAGCTCGGTCTGGGAGCGCCGACTATCGCCTGGGTCAGGGCGGCGGCCGAATCCATGAAGATCATCAATTCTTTCGGTTTTCCCCCTCTGGTGCATGTGCCGGTGCTGATGATTGCTGCGGGCGAGGACCGGGTTGTGTCGAATCTGGCGATCGAGGAACTCGCCATGCAGCTCAGGGCTGGCGCACGTGTGGTCATTGATGGGGCGCGCCATGAATTGCTGCAGGAACGCGAAGGGCTGCGCGAGCAGGTCTGGGCTGCGTTCGATGCTTTCGTGCCGGGCTCTGGTTGAGGAGCTTATCCAGCAAGAATTTTCAGCACCTGATCATGCAGGGCTGGGTCGCCGCAGGCAACGGCACTCCCGCCGGAGCGGGCCGTGCCGCCGGACCAGTCGGTGATGCATCCGCCCGCTGCCTCGATGATCGGTATGAGCGGCGCGATGTCGTGGGCCGGCAGCCCCGACTCGATGATCACATCGATATGCCCCGCGGCCAGCAGGCAGTAGCCGTAGCAATCCCCGCCAAACCAGCGAAAACGCACATGCTCGCTCAGCTCGTTGAAGCGTTCTTTGTCCTGCGGCGTCGCCAGCAGGTCCGGGCTGGTGGTGGAGAGGATTGCATCGCCAAGTTTTGGGCAGGCCCGTGTATGGATTGGCTGCTCGCTCTCCCCCTTACGGTAGAATGCGCCCCCCGGCGTGCTCCAGAACCGCTCACCTGTGAAGGGCTGGTTCATCAGGCCCAGTATTGGCACGCCGTCACGTGTCAGCGAGATCAATGTGCCCCATACGGGTAATCCCATGATGAAAGGCCGGGTGCCGTCGATAGGGTCAACCAGCCAGCAATACTCAGCGCCGCTCGAATCATCGCCAAATTCCTCGCCGCTGATGCCGTGATTCGGCCATGCAGATGCAATTTCGGCGCGAATCACTTGCTCCGCTTCCCTATCTGCAGATGTTACGGGGTCGAACTTTCCGTCCCCGGATTTGTTTTCGACAGATGTAAGATTGCGGAAGTGAGGCAAAATAGACGCACCAGACAGATCGGCCAAACGGTGAGCAAAAGACAAATATTGGTCCAGATTACCGGTTTCAGAAGCACTCAAAACCCTGTCCTCATTGATGATTTCAGTAAAAAATTCAATATTCTATCAAATCATGGGCTGTTCAATTGCCAGCAGCGTTGCAGACGCATGTTTGCCAGCATTGAACACACGGTGTTGCAAATGCGCACCAGAGATGGCGAATATTTTGTTAATACTGGTTAACGTCTTGAAATTTGTGCGGCGCAATGACATATTTTTGCAATGCGGTATTGACATCCTAGATGTTTTGCTGCTGCCCAAAAAAGATTTTTTTGGGCGTTTCCTCCCTTAGACTTGGGCCGCCCGGTTTGTACGGCGGCCCCTTTTTCTTCAGGCGCTGTTTTATCCCTGTTGATCACCTGTCCCGATCAAATTTTCCCAAATTGATATTGAGGCCCGTGCGCTCCAATTGCTTATCAGCGGCTACTCGGCAGCCGCGCGCGGCACGTCGAACATGGCCGGCGCCATTGCGATCATCACCTCGGCAAGCCGGCCGATGTCCCGGCGCACGGCATCGAAGTTCCTGGAGCGCGCATATGTGCTTTCATCCATATATAGAGCGCGGTTGATTTCGATCTGAAGGGCATGGCGCCCTTCACGCGGGCGTCCGTAATGTTCGGTGATGAACCCGCCGGCATAAGGTTTGTTGAAAGCCACCACATAGCCCATGCTCTTCATCTGCTCCGCAACGAACCGGGAAAATTCGGGGTTGCAGGATGTTGAGAAACGGTCGCCAAGCACGAAATCAGGCCGCATGCTTCCGGTCTCGAACAGCGGGCTGGAGGGCATGGAATGGCAGTCAATCAGCACGGCGACGCCAAAATCCTGGATGCAGGCGTCCAACAGGCCCTTGAGGGTGTTGTGATACGGCTTGTAGAGCTGGTTTATCCGATCCAGCGCATCGGCCAGGGTCGGGGGCTGGCAGTAGATTTCTTCTGATTCCGCCACCACGCGTGCGATCGTGCCAAGTCCACCGACAACGCGAACGGATTGCGTATTGGCATAATGCGGAAGCTGTTCCTCGATGAGAGCCGGGTCAAGCTCATAGGGCTCCCTGTTCACATCGAGATAGGCGCGCGGGAAATGGGCATGCAGGAGCGGGGCGCCGTGTCCGGCAACCGGGGCAAAAAGCTGTTCGACGAAGGTATCTTCTGATTTGCGCAGTCCCTGAAGCTCCAGACGCGAGGCTTCCAGGAAGCCCTTCAGATATGTGCGGCCGCTGTGCGGGGAGTTGAAGACGAACGGCGCGCTGCGTGTTTTCGGGTGCACGATTTCAAAGGGTGTCTCCAGCGTATCTTCGATTAAAGCCATGTCGTCGTTGCTGATGGCCAACCGAATTCCCGCTTTACTGAATAACTGTCTGATCACCTGAAATTCCCCACGCATTTCGGAGCCTGAGAGTGGCAAGCACGAAGGGGAGAGTCCAGTGCAATTTGTGCTATTTTCAGGCGACCTGCTCCCCTTTGCGCGGGCCGCCCCAAGGGCGTGCGGGCGGTGGATTGAGTTTCGGCGAAATCACTCTTTTTCATAAAAGTCAGCGAAAAACTCGCATTAGCGCCGCGCGTTTACGATTTTCGTACTAAATTGGCGTTTAATCGGGCGAATATGGGTAAAAAGGCAGTGGTATGACAGTCAAAGAACTTAAAGACGGCAAAATGCATCGGATAATTCTGGCCGAAGATGACGAGGACATGCGTAAGTTCCTGGTCAAGGCACTGGAAAAAGCAGGGTATGACGTTGTTTCGTTCGGCAACGGCGTGGAAGCCTATGAACGGTTGAAGGAAGAGCCCTTCACTTTGCTGCTGACGGACATTGTCATGCCCGAGATGGATGGTATCGAGCTGGCCCGCAAGGCTGCTGATCTCGATCCTGATCTCAAAATCATGTTCATCACCGGTTTTGCCGCCGTTGCACTCAATCCCGACAACCAGGCGCCGCAAGAAGCCAAAGTGCTCTCCAAACCTTTCCATTTGCGTGATCTCGTGGGTGAGATCGAGCGGATGCTGGAGGCTTGAGGCTAGTCCTGACCCCAGGTAGTTCGGAGCATCTTGCCTCACCGGCACAATGCCGATATAGGACTGACTCACGTTGCGCGCCGCCGGGCTGGTCA
>CAYOEI010000255.1:0-9673 GCA_964402825.1 uncultured Hyphomicrobiaceae bacterium | reverse complement strand
ATAGATAAGGTCAAAGTGCACACGAACTGGGCTCGTCGGAAAATAGCCGGTGAGCCGAAGCATGCGCTGTTTGTTGAGTGCCGGTTGTTTTGTGAATTTTGGATTGAAAAGAACGACAGGGCTGAAATCCAGATATGGGGTGCGAAGGTTGGTATAAATGCTGGCAAGCTTGGCGGCTGTATTGTTTTTTTGAAAGGCCGGCGCGCCAAGATCGCGAAAGACCGTGTAGTTGCCGGTGCGGTTGGCGTGATTGAGGGCAATTATTGTGGTGCGCACAAGAATATTGATGCCGTTCGCGTCTGGCGCCTGCGGCGCAGACTGAGCGCGGCCTTGTCCCGGCGCCAGGCACATGAGGCCTACGGCAAATGCTAGGCAAACGATAATTTGGCGCATATTTCCACCACGAATAGGATTCCATTGAGTTGACGAGGGACTGTGCATTGATCCTGGCTCGGGTGAAAGCGTCAGGAGGAATAATGGTTATTTGCGTTGTGATCTGCTGATCTTAAACCAACAGGGTTGCTGCATTGGAATGCGCTCAAATGCCCTGAATTGGTCAAGTTAATTTCCCTCCGGCAGCACTGAATCGCTGATCATTTCAAGGGCGTTCGCGACGCCCGCGCTGTTCCGCAAGATGTCGAGATTTTATCCATATTTTCAACAAGAAGCAGAGCGGCATTGAAGAAGTGAAAAAATGTCCAAACCTTGGGGCGCGTGTGTCCATAATTCACCACAGCTAAAAACACAAATATGAAACATCATGATATTACTTGCATTACACTGTCTTATCAGCAACTGTTGACAAATCAATACAGCCTGTATGTTTAGCGGCGTAGGGCTGTGCAAGAGAGTTGGAGGTTTAGCGGGGTAATAAAAACTGAGTCTTGTATAGACTGAGTATTGTACCGGGGGATGTTATGTTGAGAGTACCCTCTCAGAGTTTGAAAACGCTGCGTCGCACTGCGATGTATGCTGTTCTGCCACTTTTTCTGTCTGCGTCGGCCATCGCGCAAACTACGAGTCCGCCGGCGCCTGTGCCACCGACGCCAGCGCCACTGGTGACGAATACGAGCAACCTCTCCACTGTCGGTGCGGGTGGGTGTCTTCAGCAATATATAATTCCAATCCAGAATCTTCAGCAGGAAGCGCTGGATGATCAGCTTGCCAGCGTTGTAGCCGAAGGGATCGCCGTAGCTGCCGTGGGCGTCAACCTTGTTGCGCAGGAAGCAGCAGCTTTTACGGACGCCGCTACTTTCGGCGTCATGGCGGGTGGCCTTGTCGCAGCCGCGGCCGGAGACCCTGGCCTGGCCGCGGCGCCCGGTCTTTCAACCGCCGCGGGAGCTGCGACCGTGCTTGCCACGTCATCGGGAGCGAAGAGCGCTGCTCTACTCGCTGCGATTACGGGCTTTGCTTCGGACGAAGTCGCTCTTGCCGCGAATGTTGCCACGCAATTGCACTCCCAGGACGCGCTTGATCTGACGGTCTACCAGCAGACCCGGCCAAACTGCGATCAGCGGTTCACCGGCACTGTTACCGTTCAGGGCGGCGGCGTGAACGTCACGGGCGCTTCCATTTTCAACGACGATGTCGGCATCGACGGCAACCTGGCGATAAGCGGTGAATTTAGCGCCAACCAGGTAAATACCTCACAAGGCATTTCTGCCCACGGCGGGGCGATCTTTCTCGGGAACCCCGATGGCATAACATATTTCGAGGGCATCACGCTTGGCGGTGGCGCGCTGGGAGGGGCAGGCTTTGGCGGCCCCACGGCTTTTACCGGCGACGTTACTGCGGTCGCAATCGGCAATGGCGCGAGTGCAGCCAGCGTTAACGGGACCGCACTGGGCACAGGCGCAAATGCGAGTGGCATTGGCGGTACTGCCCTTGGCGCAAATTCAGCCGCCACCACTGGTGTCGCGGTCGGGCTGGGCGCAACCACCACGACCGGCGTCTCGATCGGTAATGGTGCTGGCCAGGCCGGTGATGCGGGTGTCGCTGCCGGCACCGCCGCACGAGCGCGCGAGGCGAGTGATACGGCAGTCGGCAACAACTCGACCGTCAACGCCGCAAATGGCGCGGCCTTTGGCGCCAACACCAACATTACTTCACTGTCTGACAATGGCGTCGCAATCGGTGAGAACACGACGATTGGCGGCGTCAACGCCATAGGGTCCGATAACGTAACTGTGGTTGGGCGGAATATCGACATTGTCGATGGCGTCGACAACGCGGTTGCCCTTGGCACCGAGGCTAATGTTCTCGCTGATGGAGGTATCGCGATTGGCCAGGCTGCCGATGCCAATGCCAGCGACTCCATTGCAATTGGACGCAGCGTAAACACGGACGGCGCACAAGCGGTCGGCATCGGTTTTGGCGCACAGGCACAAGGCAATGAATCCGTCGCAGTCGGCAACGCAGCCCTGGCATTGGGTGGAAACAGTATCGCGATCGGCAACAACGCCACCGCAGGGAATGGTGCGGGCGGTATCCTAGATGCAACGGCTATAGGCGCCAATTCAAGTGCGGCCTTTGCCAACTCCGCAGCCTTCGGAGCGAACGCCACGGCGACCCGCAACAATCAGCAGGTTTTTGGTACCGCAAGTAACACATACACAATGCCTGGCATTACCTCGTCAGCAAGCCTTGTAAATCAAAGCGGCCGGCTTGAGGTCGCTACGACCGACGCGGCAGGAAACCTCGCAACCGATGGTGGCGACATCTTCAATGCACTCGCCAGAGTTCAGGCCGGTGTCGCAATAGCGATGGCGATCGAGACGCCGGAGTTGGCAACCGGCGAAAAATTCGGCATCCGAATTGGCTGGGGCGGATTCGACAGCTTCGAAAGCAACGCCAACGCCGTGGGCGCCAGTGCCATCGGCGTCCTGGGCCGGAATTATTTTAGGGAAGGTGATCGCCTGGCTGTGGATGCAGGCGTGGGTTTGGGGTGGTCCGAATTCAAGGATTATAACCAGTCTCGCGTACTTGCCGGCCGTGTCGGCCTGCAGTTCACCTGGTAACTTGAGGATGCATGAATAGGAATCACTTTATGTCCGAGTTGGGTCAGATACCGGCTGGAATGTGCCAGAAACGGCCTTTGCTCCATCACATTTAAGCTGTCAGAGAAGTTCAGGCACGCCGGCCAGATCAGATATAACTGAGGTTGGAGGATAGGCAGGATCGAGCAGGGTATCGCCATGCCGATTCGACCAAACGCAGGCCATGCCAGCAGCAACGGCGCCAAGAACATCATTCGCACTGCCGGCGACGTGGAGAACATCCATCTTGTCAATTCTAAGGACCGTAGTTGGCAGATTATAAACGGCTGGATGAGGCTTATACTTCCCAGCGGTTTCAGCGGACAGGATGTGGTCGAAGCCAGACTTAAAATTATGTGCCACAGCTTCAAGCATCGCCTGATCGCCATTGGACAGGATTGCCGTCATGCACCCTTTCGCCTTTACTGCTCCAACAACTTCATTGGCCTCGGGCCATGGTTTCAGTTTGTCCCATTCCCCGATCAGTGCCTCGCGGGTCTCAAGAGAAATCTCGGCACCATTTTGGCTGGCAACGTAATCGAGCGCCATACCGGTTATTTTCCGGAACGATGCGTGGCCTTTGTCCAGCGAATTGCTGATTGCGGCCCGTTCCATCTGCTTGGCCCGCCAGGTCCTGACAAAGATTGCCGCAGCATTGACCTTCATGTTGAGCCTGTCAGCAACTACTGGCACCAAAGAGCCCTCGATATCGAGAAGCGCCATGTATACATCGAACGTAACGAGTTTGGGTTTTGGCATGCCAATTCTCATTAGCGGGTTAAATATCTAGCCGCTGAGCTTGCATGAAGTGCGGAGCAAATTAGTGTTTGGTCAAATAACATGCATGAGAACAATGCGACAAGAGCCTTGCCTTGGGACCGAGATGGGTCATTCTGCGACATCATCACTCAAACCGTCGACTTCGGCTCTTCAGTTAGGCTCAGACATTTGAGTTTTACTTTGTGGTGTTACGCCGCCCTGTGACTCAAGCTCTGAAAAGGAGCTTTCAATTACGCGGTGTGCACTCACGGATGGGGAATACAGCCATGACCAAGGCGCAGGTGATCCATGAGCTCGGGCCGCCAGAGGTCATGTGCTGGGAGGACTGGGAAGTGCCGCCGCCAGGCGAGGACGAGGTGCGGCTGCGCCACACCGCTATTGGCGTAAACTTCGCTGATACCTATCACCGTGGTGGCATATCGCATCCGCTCAAGGTTCCGCCGCGGCCCTGCGTGATCGGCTTTGAGGCGGTCGGCGTCGTCGAGGACGCGGGTGCTGGTGTCACCGAATTCAAGGTTGGCGACCGCGCCGCCTATGCTGTGCCGCCGATGGGGTCCTATGCGCAAGCACGAAACTACCCGGCGAACAAACTTCTACACGTCCCCGGCGACATCGATGACAAGACGCTGGCCGCACTGTTGATGAAGGGGCTAACGGCGCAGTTCCTGCTGCACCGGACCTATGCCGTGCAACCGGGCGATGCCATCCTTGTCCACGCCGCCGCGGGAGCTATGGGTCTGATTCTGTGCCGTTGGGCGCGCGCCATCGGCGCAACGGTCATCGGCACCGTCAGCACGCCCGAAAAGGCCGAGATCGCACGCAACGCCGGTTGCCACCACCCTGTCGTGCGGTCGCAAGAGGATTTTGTTTCCAAATGCCGTGAGGTAACGGGCGGCAAAGGCGTTGCGGTGGTCTATGAATCGATCGGCAAGGACACACTGCAAAAATCGCTCGATTGTCTGCGGCTCCTTGGCGTTTGCGCCGCCTACGGCCACGCTTCGGGTCCGCCCGAGCCGATAGACATCATTCAGGATCTTGGCGCGCGCGGCTCGCTGTTCATCACGCGGCCCGCCTATCTGCATTACATGGCTGAGCGGGAGCAGATGGTGGCAGCAGCCGAGGTCCTGTTTCAGACTATCCGGAACGGCATCATCGAGCCCAACATCAATTACGAATATTCGTTAAAAGACGCAGTGAAGGCGCATCAAGCGATCGAGAGCGGCACCACGACCGGTGCCAGTGTGTTGCTGGCGTAACCTGCAATCCGCGCCTGTTAATGTCCGCGTCTCTAATCGGGGAATGAAGGAGCCGCGGAAGCTCTGAAGCTGCTTGAGGCTCTGCCGGACTTCCACGACTAAATTTCATTGCACCAGATTGGCTACAGAGATTTGCATAATGACCAATATGGCAATCTGAAGAACGACACCTGTTTTTAGGTTCATTGCCTTCGTTGTGTGACGCTCTGTGATATCAAGAAGACAAAGCGTCATTACCTGCGACAAGGAAGCCTTCCAGCATGACTGCAAATGAAACCGGGACGAACGAGCCCCTGCTCACCTTCGCCATCATTACAGACACCCATATTCGCCCGCCCGGCGGCGATGACTCCTCGCCCTTCCCGGTCAACGAGCTGGCTAACGATCGGGCGCGTTACGCCGTCGCGGCGATCGCGCGGCAGAAGCCGGAATTCACCATTCATCTCGGCGATATGGTGCACCCGCTCCCGCATCTGCCGACATATGGCGAGGCCGCTGACGAGGCGTTGAGGATATTAGAGCCGCTAAGCGATGGATTGCATTTTGTTCCAGGCAATCACGATGTCGGCGACAAACCCATGGTTGGATCGCCTGCCGGTCCGGTAGATGAGGAAAGTATTGAAATCTACCGGAAATATTTTGGGCCCGGCCATTACAGCTTCGATTCCAGTGGCCTTCACATCATCGTCATGAACTCATCGCTGGTGAATACAGGCAATGATCTGGAGGCCAAACAGCGTGTCTGGCTGGAAGATGATCTGGAACGCCATGCCAGTGACCGGACCATCCTGTTCACCCACTACCCGCCATTTATCACTGATCCCGATGAGCCGGCGCACTATGACAATTATGACCGTCCCGGACGCGCCTGGCTGCTCGATCTGGTGCGCAAATATGAAATAGAAGCGGTGTTCTCGGGGCATGTGCATCAGTTCTTTTACAACCGCACCGGCAACACAAAACTTTACTGCCTGCCACCAACAAGCTTCACCCGTCAGGATTACAGCGAGCTCTATAACATCGGGCCGGCGGCGGAATATGGCCGCAACGACACCGGGAAATTCAGTTACGCGCTGGTTGACGTCTATGAGGACGGCCACCGCATCAGGGTTATTCCGACCGATGGGCGCTGCCTGGGGCAAGGTGAAACGCTTACAAAGCCTGATCCTATCTCTACACACCCCTCGCCCGTTCCTCTGGTTGTTCATCTGCGCCATGCCTGGGCGCGCGCCACGGACATGCCCTATAACGGCCCGATGGAAGAGTATGCGCGCAAACGGGCGCGCGACGACAATGTGCTGCTCCGGCTCTGGCAGATGGGAATTTCATGCGTGAGGACGCCTCTCGCCGATCTGCTCGACTCCGAATATGGCCCGCGCGTAAAAGATTTTCATGCTGCGGGCATTCGCTTCACATTCTTCTGCCCGGGCGCTCCGGAACCGCAACTCTGGGATGCTTGCGTGGCAAACAAGGATTTGATCGAGACGCTCGAAATCGTCACCAGCACAGCCGATCTGTCCGACATCGCCGGTCAAATCTCAAAATTTGATGGAACCGGCGGACCACCGGTTCATATTGGAAAGTTCCACTCTTCCGCGCATGAGCCAAAACGCGGGTCCACATTCGCCCACTCCGTGAGCTTTGGCTTCAAATGGGAAGACCGGGAGGCGTTATTGCCCGCGCTGCGCCAGGCCGGCCCCAAGGCGAATATCAGCGGTGTGGTGTTTCAGGTCAATCTGGAGGATGAGCTTGCAAGCCGGTTTGCGCAACTCGACAAGTGGGGCTCGGACGCCGGTCTGAAGACCGTTGCCGTGATCAAGCTTGCCGACGCCAATCCGGCAATTGCGAATTTCGGCGATGAGGCAATCGCCAAACATATTGGCCATGCGCTGGAGGCTTCCGAAGGACTTGAAAATTTAACCCTCCAGCTCGACACATATACCGATATCGACCGGGGCTATCACCCGCGGCACGGCCTGGTGGATGGCCGCAGTAATTTACGGCAGGCCGGGCGTTTGCTCGCAAACCGCTAGGCTAAGAAAACAGCACGTCCTGCGAAATCCTGAACAGCATCAAAATTCCGACGCCCAGGAGAACGAACGCAACCACGCGCTGTAAAATTTCCTGTGACACAATGTGGGCGAGCCGCGCACCGGCGCTCACACCGAAAATTAACCCCAGGGCAATGAAGCCGCCTATCTGGAAATCAACTGTGCCGTACAGATAGTTGCCCGCCGTCGCCATAATGGCGATTGGCACCTGAACAGTCTGGGCAAGGCCAATGGCCACCAGGGCGGGTTGTTTCATCCAGACCATCAGCGGCACCACGATCAAGGGTCCGCCGGTTCCCGAAAGCGCCGAACCAACGCCTGTCGCGACGCCAGTTCCAATCAACGCGCCGCGTGAAAGGGATGGCTTTTCCCGCCTCTCATCGCCCCTGGCGCGAAAGGCGTTCAGGGCCGCGAAAAGCACCAAAATGGCAATCAGTAATTCGATGCCCCCGGCTGGGGTAATGGCCAGCGCGTAGGCCCCCAGGAAAGCAGCCGGCGCGGCGCTTGCGAGCAGCCAGAAAACCATGCTCCATTCGATGGAACGCTTTTTTGCGTAAATCCACGTCCCGACGACGCCGCTGAACACATAGCTGAACATTGCCGCGGCGACCGCCACATGTACATCGATGGAGAGGATGTAGGTCAGCATCGGGACCAGCAATATGCCGCCGATACCAACACCGCCGATCAGAACGCCGACGAACATACTGAGGCCGACAAGTAACGTTACCGATCCAATATCCATTCCGCATGGTATCCCGTTAGCGCGCCCTGCCCGTGTATGGGCCCTGCCCGTTTATGCGCACTGCCCGTTTATGCGCACTGTATGAACGGATATGAACGCGATTGCCAGATAGAGATGCAGCCCACGCTATCTTTATACCGCCTCCCCCAACTACCGGTTTCCGTTGGCGAGCCGCGTGGATTCCGGCAGGGCGCGCAGTTTCGCCATGGCCACAATGCCAAGCGCCGGCCCCAGCGCAAGATAGATAAAGGCGTATCGCCAGCCAACGATGTCTACGATAACCGGTGTCAGATGGATCGTGAGAACAGTAATCAGAAATCCAATTGACGTCTGGATCGTGAGCATTGTGCCAATCAGGTCCGGATCGCTTAACTCAGTGACACTTGCCGAAAACTGAGGAGAGTCGGCCACCACGGCTGTGCCCCAGACGATCGCAAGCGCGCCAACAATCCATGGATCAGCGCCGTGAAAGAAACCGATGCCAAGCGCGCATAGCCCGCTTATGGTCATGGCGCCAATGGTGAATGCGGTGCGGCCGATACGATCGGCGATGATACCGCCAATCCAGCACCCGACCGCACCGGCGCTGATCGCCGCGAAGGTTAATGCCATGGCGAGCGCCGTGGCCGATGGTCCGCCAGGATTCTTTGCAAAGCTCGACGCCAGGAAAACCCCGAGCCACGCCCACATCGCATACAGCTCCCACATGTGGCCGAAATACCCGAAATTGGCGAGACGAAGCGGTTTGTTTGTCCAGGCCTTGAGAACATAGCTGACCTTGAACCGGCTGGCGGTCCGAAGATTCGGCCCGGCCCGTACGAAAGGCATGGCGCCCGCCGCTATGGCCGCCAGGGCAGAACTTCCAATAATCACAAAGCGCCAATCAACAGCAGCGGCCACTCCCAGCAAATGTGGTGTAGCCGACCCCAATGTCACCGCGCCCGTGAGTAACCCGATCAGGGCTCCACGATCTTTGTCCGCCCATCCCGCCGCCATCTTCATGGCGATCGGATAAACTCCCGCGATCGACGCCCCGACCAGGAATCTCGTGGCGATAAAGGCGATTGAGTGGGGTGGCACGAATAATGTCGCAAGATTGGCGGTGGCGGCCAGAGCGCAACTCCACATAAAAATTCGCCGCGGATCCACGCGATCGGCGATGCCGGAAATAGCCGTAAACAAAGTGCCGGTCACGAAACCGATAGCGACCATGCTGGAAGCAAAACCAATCCAGGCATCGGAAACATCGAATTCCATGGCAAGGCGGGGCATCACCGCCGTTGCTGAAAACCATGTGCTGAGCGCCATGGTGGTTGCAATCGTCAACAAGATGATTGAGCGCCATTTGCCGGTCTGATTTGGCCGTACCAAGATTGGTGATTCCTGCGCGGTTGGAGAAAAGCGATACTAAAGCAAGTTTCGGCCATTGAATGAACCGCCATCTTGCAAGGCGCAAGGAACCGGGCCCATGATGTCCGCATCCAACGCAGATGTCCGCATCCAACGCAGTGGCTGTTGAGGGGAAAATGGTGGGCGATGCAAGGCTTGAACTTGCGACCTCTTCGATGTCACCGAAGCGCTCTTCCAGCTGAGCTAATCGCCCGCACGCGCGTCACACCATACCTGACCAGCCCGGCGGCGCGCAACGTGAGTCAGTCCTATATCTGCATTATGCCGGTGAGGCAAGATGCTCCAAACTACCTGGGGTCAGGACTAGCCTCAAGCCTCCAGCATCCGCTCGATCTCACCCACGAGATCACGCAAATGGAAAGGTTTGGAGAGCACTTTGGCTTCTTGCGGCGCCTG
>CAYOEI010000254.1:0-3426 GCA_964402825.1 uncultured Hyphomicrobiaceae bacterium | reverse complement strand
GCGCGTCACCCGGCCAGGGCTGAAAGGTGGAGATGTACCGGAGCGCTGGTGGCCCGATTGGGGCAACAGACAAATGCTATTATGCGGCTGCATCCTGGGCTGTGCCGCATCGCTCTATTTCACGTCCAACGCCTTTCTTCCCGATTTCCTGCACGCGACCGGGCGCGGAGAATTGGTTGACGCGGCGCTAACCGCTCTCAATGGCGGACAATTGCCAGCCTCCTTTCTGCTGCTGGCCTTTGCCAACAAGCTTGTCGGCAAGAGCTGGCCGCTTGCCGTGACCGGACTTTTATCGCTCGCGGTAGTGGCCGCGCTGGCGCTGAGTGAAAGTGATATGGCTGCGATTATTTTATCGGGTCTTATCGGCTTTTGCGCGGCGTCCGTCCTGATACTGGTGCTTGCGCTCCCGCCGCTGCTCGCGGAACCAGGAGACGTTCATCATTTCTCCGCCGGCGTATTTGCCATTGGCTACACGATTGCCTTCGTGACGCCTATCATCAGTGGCGCTCTGTGGGACAGCACCCATGCCGCCTCCACCGCGTTCATTCCTGTCGCGGCGTCGGGCGTCATTCTGGCGGCGCTCGCAGGACGACTGCGCATTTCCCCGCGCGAGGTTTAAACTTGGCCCTGAACATTTTAAAAAATATGAGGAGATGACAATGCCCAAAGGCTACTGGATTGCCCATGTAAACGTTACCGACCCGGAGAAATACCCGGACTATGTCGCTACCGCGAAACCGGCTTTTGAGGAATATGGCGCGCGCTTTCTGGTGCGCGGAGGCGCCAATGAATGCGTCGAAGGCAATACCGGCGAGCGGCATGTGGTTATTGAGTTCGCCAGCATGGCGGATGCGCTGGCTTGTTATCGTTGCGAGCAATATCAAAAGGCCGCCAAAATCCGCATGAGTGCAAGCACGGGAACCATCACCATTGTCGAGGGCGCGGAGTAGATTCGGATACGCAACAAAGCAGAGTTTGAAATTGGAAATTTCAGATTTGCCGGGGCACCAGTTCAGCGGCCAGTAATTTTCATGGAAATAAAAGCCCCCAGCTCGATCTTAATCCCACTTATTGAGGTAAATTCCCCCTGACGCGGGCTATTGCCTCTGAGGAACCTGAGAATACGCAAAAGGAAAGAATATGGCCTGGGTTTATCTTGTTATCGCCGGTATATTTGAATGGGGCTGGCCTATCGGTCTGAAATTCGGCTGGACAGAAGCAGGGCTGAAGCCATGGCCGATGGCGCTGGCAATCGTCTCCATGACCGTTAGCGGGGCATTTCTTCTTCTTGCCCAGCGCGAAATACCGGTTGGAACAGCCTATGCCGTCTGGACCGGAATAGGAGCTGTCGGCGTGTTCTTCCTGGGGATATGGTTTCTGGGCGAAGCCGCCAGCCCTGCCCGCTTTATATTCATTGGCCTCATCATCGTTGGTATTGCCGGTCTCAAGTTTTCCGGCGCGGACCCAACCTAAGCCCAGTCAGTGCCTGATCTCAGATCAGTCCGGATCCAGCCCCTCGATGGCGCGGGCCGCGCTCAGTGTATTGCGCAGCAGGCAGGCAATGGTCATGGGACCGACACCGCCGGGCACCGGGGTAATGGAACCTGCGACCTTGACCGCCTCGGCAAAATCCACATCGCCGACAAGCTTCGACTTGCCATTGTTGCCTTCAGTACGGTTGATTCCGACATCAATGACGCAGGCGCCGGGCTTGATCCAGTCCCCCTTCACCATTTCCGGGCGGCCGACCGCCGCAATCAAAATATCTCCTGAAGCTGTAACTGACGGCAGATCGCGGGTGCGCGAGTGGCAGGTGGTGACGGTACAGTTTTCCTGCAGCAGGAGCTGGCCAACGGGCTTTCCGACAATGTTGGAGCGTCCCACCACGACAGCGTGCGCGCCCGACAAATCCCCCAGGGCTTTCTTCGCCAGCAGAACGCAGCCCACCGGCGTGCAGGGAACAAGCGCGGGCTGACCGATCATCAGCCGTCCGGCATTGATGGCGTGAAAGCCATCCACATCCTTTGCCGGGTCGATAGCCTGGATAACCGCGTCATCGTCGATCTGGGCGGGCAGCGGCAGTTGCACCAGGATGCCATGCACCGTGGGGTCCGCGTTGAGCTTCTTGACCAGCTTGAGGACGTCGCTCTGCGATGTATCGGCGCTCAGCTTATGCTCGAATGACGCCATGCCGACGGCAACAGTCTGCTTGCCTTTATTTCGCACATAGACGCTGCTTGCAGGATCCTCTCCCACAAGCACAACCGCAAGCCCCGGTGTAATCCCATGGCTCTTGAGGAGTGCCGCAACTCTTTGCGCCACCTGTGCGCGCACCTCAACCGCCAGGGCCTTGCCATCAATGATTTGAGCGTTCCCCATTTTCCCTCCTATTTTTATTTTTGCATTAAGCTGGCCAGACGATTCTCGACCAGGTTCAACAGTTCTGACGAATCGCCATAAATTCCTATTGATTTTAATCTTGATTTGCCGCCCGAAGCGAGACTTACCGTGGAAGCTGGCACGCGGAGCCATTTGGCGATGAGTTTTTCCAGCGCCATATTGGCTTTGCCCTTGTCCGGTATCGCGCGCACCTTAGCCTTGAGTACGCCCATGCCGTTATATATTCCGGTACCGGAAATTTCATCACATGCTGACTTTGGCGTCAGCCGCACGGTCACAATTATACCATCACGCGAGCGGCGGCAGATCTGGCCGGCGCGCGCGCTCACACCCTGACTCACATGAACATTGGGGCGATCCAGCCGATGAGGAGGACATTCTTGATGAAGATCATGCCTAAAATGAGGACTATCGGAGTGAAATCGATGCCGCCAAGGTTTGGAACAATCTGACGCAATGGCCTGAGCGCCGGCTCTGTCAGGCGGTGCAGCATGTCGCCCAGCGTATAAACAAAGCGATTACTGGTGTTGACCACACCGAAGGCGATGAGCCAGCTCAGCACCGCACTGGCGATGATAACCCAGATATAAAGATCAACGACCATTACGATGAATTGAATCAAGGGAATCATTTTCCGCCCGCCTTCTTATTTCTTCACAAGGGCAATTGTGTAACTGCCCTGCGACGCGGCGGCAAGACCCGGCGTAAATTCCTAACGCTTTGGTTAAGCCTTTGGCGCATCCTTGACACACATGCAGGCCCAACTCTAAATGTCCCCACAATGCCTGCAGCCTGGGGCCGTAGCTCAGTTGGGAGAGCGCCACGTTCGCAACGTGGAGGTCGTCGGTTCGATCCCGATCGGCTCCACCAGGGCTTTCAAGGACTTATCGGTTTGTCAGGCGAGCCGCTTCTAGGTCTAGCAATCAAATAGCAATCATCTGAGATTGCAGCATGCCAGCATTGTTATGCTGGAATGTCCGCTTTCGCAGGGTATGAGCTCAGATACTACTGCTCGAAGTGGGGATA
>CAYOEI010000253.1:0-6188 GCA_964402825.1 uncultured Hyphomicrobiaceae bacterium | reverse complement strand
TCGCCTCCAGTCCAGGCTATATGAAAAATTTAATTTTAGCGGCCTGATCGGGGAGTCCTCCGCAATGCTGCGGATTCTCGACATGCTCCAACGGGCCGCGAATTCCAGCGTGACCGTGCTGCTGCAGGGAGAAAGCGGCACAGGCAAGGAATTGCTCGCCGAGGGGATCCACTATAACTCGCCCCGTAAAGCGAAACCGTTTCAGCCGGTTAATTGCGCCGGGTTGAGCGATACCCTGCTGGAAAGCGAACTGTTCGGCCACGTCAAAGGCGCCTTCACTGGGGCAACCTCCGATCGTAAAGGATTTTTTGAAATCGCCGACGGCGGCACCCTCTTTCTCGATGAGATCGGGGACATGCCCTTGACCATGCAGTCAAAATTATTGCGAATCCTCGAAGACCAACTCGTTGTTCCAGTCGGCAGCACCGCGGGCAAAAAAGTGAACGTCAGGATTATCAGCGCCACCAACCAGAACCTTGAAGAAAAGGTCGAGGAAAAACTTTTTCGCCAAGACCTCTACTACCGCATCCGTGGGGTGAACATCAATATTCCACCGCTTCGTGAGCGGGCCGAGGACATCCCCCTGCTGCTGGATCATTTCGTCAAGGAATTTGCCGGAACCGAAGACCGAGGCGTAAAGGGTTTTACCCCGGCGGCGTTTCGCTATCTCAAGAGCTACCATTGGCCCGGCAACGTCCGGGAGCTGCGCAATGTCATCAAGACCATGGTGGTCCTGGCCGAATCGGAGATGCTCGACATCATGGATTTACCCGTTGAGATACACAGTGTGGCCGGCGGTCAGGACGAAATCAGCAACCTGGCCGGTGTGAATCTGACCGAGCTGGAAAAAACAGCGATTCAGCGAACCCTCGATATGGTCAACGGCAACCGTGAATTGGCCTCAAAAATGCTGGGTATCGGCGAACGAACCCTCTATCGCAAGATCAAAGAATATGGACTGAACTGATTCGCATATGAGATCTTTTTGGAATGCTGTTTAATTCATTTACGTTCATCCTATTCTTTTTGACTATTTTGATTATGTCGAGGTTTATTTTTTCATGGACCTTCAGGAAATCTTTCCTGTTAATCATGAGTTACGTTTTTTACGCCGCGTGGAACCCGCCTTTTGTTGTCTTGCTCTGGATTTCGACTGTCGCGGATTGGTTTTTTGCGCGCAACATACATCATTCCACTCGGCAAGCCAAGCGAAAGTTTTATCTTTTCTTAAGCCTTTTAGTTAACCTGGGACTTTTAGGTTTTTTCAAGTATGGCAATTTTGTACTTGAGAATTTTACTGAATTCGTCAATCTGCTGGGGATTGATTATCAGCCGCTCAAAATGAACATCATCCTGCCGGTAGGAATTTCATTCTATACTTTTCAAACACTCTCCTACACCTTCGATATATACAGAAAAAAAACAAAACCCTGTCGTTCATTTCTGGACTATGCTTTGTTTGTAACCTTTTTCCCCCAACTCGTTGCCGGGCCCATTGTCCGTGCCGTTGATTTCCTTCCGCAATGTGAACAGCCCAAAATCGGCAGTCACAAGCAAATTGGCTGGGGTATGATATTACTCACTGTGGGCCTGTTTAATAAAATGGTGATCGCGGATTTGTTCCTGGCCCCCGTGGCTGAGGCCGTCTTCGATTCAGAAGTCAGATATGGGATGTTGCAGACCTGGGCAGGCGTTTTGGCTTTTTCAGGGCAAATCTTTTGTGATTTCGCAGGGTACTCCACCTGTGCCATTGGGGTCGCGCTGTGCATGGGGTTTGCGCTGCCGGACAATTTCAAATTTCCTTATGCGGCGGTAGGTTTTTCGGACTTCTGGCGTCGATGGCATATCTCTCTTTCATCCTGGCTGAAAGACTACCTCTATATTTCGATGGGAGGAAACCGTAAAGGCAAATTCCGCACAACCCTGAACCTCATGGCCACCATGCTCATTGGCGGTTTGTGGCATGGCGCTTCGTGGCAATTTGTGATCTGGGGTGGGCTGCACGGGATATACCTCGTGGCTGAGAGAATCATCTCAAACAGTAAACTGGGCATGAAGAAAATTTGGAATGCGACCCTCATCAGATTATGCCTGGCCATGACCACTTATTTTTTTGTTTGTCTGGCATGGGTCTTTTTCAGAGCGAAAACATTACCAAAAGCTTTCGATCTCCTCGCTTCACTATTCGACTTCAACCATTTAATGAACATCGGTATTGTTGGCCGACTGGATTGCCTCTGTGTCCTACTTATTACTCTGGCCATGTTGACCATTCACTGGTGGTTAAGGGATAGCAATCTCGAAAACCTCTTTGCTAAAATCCCATTCTGGCTCAAGAGTACAATCATCAGTATAATGCTTTATTCTATTTTGACCTCATTTTCGGGAGAGAGCCGTGCCTTTATCTATTTCCAGTTCTAACCAGCGGGTTCCCCACTGCCAATATAAGAAACTCTGGATTCTAAGTGGTTGCCTCTGTCTTATATTTTCGATGGTTGCCGAAAGCACCTATCGCGCCAAAGGGTATTTACCAAACGTCAATGACAACATCACACTCTGGTCATACTGGCGGAACCAGGTTTACACCCACCAGGGACGTAAAAAAATCGTGATTATCGGGGCATCGCGGGCACAGATCGACCTTGTCCCAAAAATCCTGAAAATGGAATTCCCGAAATATGAAGTGATCCAACTTGCCATGGCTGGAGAATACTGCTACGCCGCCCTGGAAGACTTGGCCAATGATGTCCATTTCGACGGCATCGTGATATGCTCTTTCACGCCTAATCTCTTAGAACCATCGGAACTGGATGATCAAAAAGAATCTGTGGAATTTTACAAACAAAATAAAATGTCTCTCAACGATAAGGTGAATCTCATATGTTCTGGAAAATTACAGGATAATTTATGCATCATGAGTACAATTAATACGCCAAAGTTTATCGTTCAGGATGTACTCATTCGACGTGACTATTACCTGCCATTTATGAAATATAAATTCAACCGCTATCGTCCCTCATATTTTTTAACCAAACTCGATGCTCAACTGGTCTGCTCCCCAAAAACTGATCCAGTATTAGTGAGAGTATAATCGAATAAGATGGTGTATTATTAGTAGCCATGAAAGGAGATTGTACTCATGAAAAAGCGTTTTAGCGGACCTCAGATTGTGGCAAAGCTCAGGCAGTCAGATGTGCTGATCGGTCAGGGCAAGAATGTACCGGAAGTCTGCAAGGAAATTGAAATTTCCCAGCAGACCTATTATCGCTGGCGTCAGAAGTACGGCGGGATGAGTCCTGACATGATTAAGCAGTTAAGGGCTGTTCAAAAGGAAAACGCTCAACTGAAGAGGCTGGTAGCAGATCAGGCTCTGGATATATCCATTCTGAAAGTAGCGGCCGAGGGAAACTTCTAGTCCCAGCCCGGCGAAGAACGGTTGTTCAGCAGGTTCGCCGAGAGTTCGGAACATCACAACGCAGGGCTTGTAAGGTATTGGGGCAAGCCAGGAGTACCCAGAGATATAAGCCTAAACGGCCTGAGAAAGATAAGCCTGTCATTGAAGATTTGCTCGTCTTACATGTGAAGCATCCGAGATACGGCTATCGCAGGATAACAATAAAACTGAGAGAGATAGGCTGGCTCATAAACTTCAAACGAGTTTACCGGCTCTGGTGCCAGGAAGGCTTCAAGATACGCAAGAAACAGCATAAGAAGCTTCATATAGGCTGTAGTGCCAATGCCTGCAATCGTAAAAGACCTGAGCATTATAATCATATATGGAGTTATGACTTTCTATCCGAAAGGCTGGAAAATGGTCGGCTGATGAAACTTCTGGTGGTGATCGATGAATTTACCAGAGAGTGCCTGGCGATTGATGTGAATCGCAAAATCAAAGGTCCAGATGTGGTCGAAGTGCTCAGGTATTTGTTTGCGGTACGAGGCGAACCTGAGTTTATTCGCAGTGACAATGGCCCTGAATTTGCATCGAACGACGTTAAGAAATGGCTCAAAGCGTCGGGTGTTAAGACGTTATTTGTGGCTCCCGGCAGCCCCTGGGAAAATGGTTATGTTGAATCATTTAACAGCAAGCTGAGAGATGAATTATTGAACAGAGAATTGTTTTTACATATTGATGAATTAAGGTATGTTACAGATCGCTGGCGGATGGATTATAATCACTACAGGCCGCACAGTAGCCTGGATTACATGGCCCCGGCAGCGTTCGCAGCAAAGTGTTTTGAGGAAGGCTCCGCTTCGCTCCGCCTTCCTCAAGCGAAAGACAATGTGTGTGATGTACTCTCATAACAACTGGTACTAAAAACAGGGGCAGACCACATGAGTGTAATAATGTTGTACCATCATATAGTGAACTTTCGCACTTTTTAGGCGGCTATAATCGATGATTTACGAACAAAAAAATACCAACCTACCGATGGTTGTAGTGGTAAAACTAAACCATATACGACATGGAGGTTGGTATGGCCACTACAGTAACGACATGGACGTCGCTTCTCAAGCCCTTTCTTCCTATTTTTACTCAACCGGTCCGCGTCATCTTTACGCAGCTCACGGTGGGCTGGATTCTCTGTACCGTCCGGCGAACGGTGACCGGCATGCTGCCCTTTGCCGACCCTTTCGGCACGCAGGCTCACGACGCCTATCATCGTTTCTTCCCCGACGCCCGCTGGTCTATGGCCAAGCTGTGGCAAACATTGGCGTTCAGCCTGATCCATACGTTCTATCGAAAGGGTCTGATTACTTTGGCGTTGGACGACACCCTGTTTCGCCGCAGCGGCAAAAAAGTCAACGGGGCCGGATGGTGGCGCGATGCGGTACGTTCGACGTCGAACCAACATGTTTCTGCCTGGGGGTTGAACCTGATTGTGCTGACCTTGCAAATTCAACCGTCCTGGGGAGGCGAACCGCTGGGACTGCCGATCAACATGCGGTTGCATCGCAAAAACGGGCCGTCGCTGATCGAACTGGCCCAACAGATGATCCACGAAGTCATTCAATGGTTTCCCGAAAGACGGTTTTATCTGGTTGGAGATGGGTTTTACGCCACATTGGTGGGAAAAGAACTTTCCCGTACGACCATCATCTCGCGTATCCAACGCAACGCCGAACTTTACGACTTGCCAACAAAGCCCAGGAAAAAAAGACCGGGCCGTCCCCGCACCAAGGGCAAGCGGTTGGCGTCCCCGGAAAAAATGGCGCCGCGGATACAGGATTGGCAAAGCGTCGAAGTCCGCGAACGCGGCAAAATACGCACTCGGTGGATTTACTCCAAAGTTGTTTTGTGGTACCGCGTTTCGCACCAACCGATTCTTCTGGTGATCAGCCGAGACCCCGCAGGCAAAGAGAAAGACGATTTTCTTTTGACCACCGACGTGACGATGACGCCCGCCGAAGTGATAGGCTGCTACGCCGACCGCTGGGCGATCGAGGATACGTTCAAGAATACCAAACAGTTCCTGGGTGGCCAACAGCCTCAGACGTTCAAAGGCAAAGGCCCCGAACGAGCAGCCGGCTTGAGCCTCTGGTTGTATTCGATGGTCTGGCTGTGGTATCTTTTGCAAAAGAGCAACAAACGCTACTTCGTCGTTTGGCCGTGGAACCCCTACAAGTCCACCCCCAGCTTCGCCGACGCGTTGACCGCCCTTCGGAGTGATCTTTGGCGTGAAAGAATAAAATGTATGTTCGGTGCATCTGCCGTTCATGATAAAAATTACGAGTTCTTAATCGAAGCCTTAGCTGCAGCCGCTTAGACAGCTAAAAAAGTGCGAAAGTTCACATATATGTACTGTGATGAAATGTAATGTGTGTGTGTGTGCGTGTCTGTGTGTGTCTCTATGTGTGTTTATGTGACCACCAGCTGCGCAAGATTGTTAGCCAGATCCGTCCTGACCGCCAAACACTCATGTGGAGCGCCACTTGGCCCAAGGCGGTGCAGGGAATTGCACGTGACTTCATGAATGACTACATTCAAGTGAATGTTGGCAGCCAAGATTTGCGCGCCAACCCTCACATCAAACAGATTGTGGAGATCATGGATAAATCCCAGAAGACTCGCAGACTGGTATGTAATGAGTTTCGTGTCATGAATGTTGTGTGACGCTTGTTATTCTGTTGAGTGCTGCTTGTGTAAGGTGGTACTATTCATGGTCGTAACAGAGGAAAGAGGTTGC
>CAYOEI010000252.1:0-3537 GCA_964402825.1 uncultured Hyphomicrobiaceae bacterium | reverse complement strand
CGCGCCGGCCTCGCGAAAAACTTCGCCGGCCGGGCCAATCGCCAGCTGGAAGGCAATTGCATCTTTCACATCCTTGCCGACGAAGACCGGGGCATCGACGCGGCGAAACTCGATATTTTCGCACCCGGCGGATTTCATCATCGCTGTAACCATGGATTCGCTCGCCATCGAAAACGGGCCGGGGCCACAGGTCTGGGCGTCATCTCCAGGGGGAGGGAGAATTTTCAGGACAATATCCTTGGCCATTGAAAGCCAGGGGTTGTCGCTCCGGTCGCGCCAGACAATGTGAACCATTTTGCCGCCCGGTTTCAGCGCTTTGCGCATATTGCGCAGGCCAGCGACGGGGTTGGCAAAAAACATGGTGCCAAAGCGGGCAAAGACGAAATCGAACTTTTCTTCCGGTAAATCAATCTCGGCATCGCCGCGTATGAAGGAGATGTTGGTCAGGCCGGCGGCGGCCGCATCTTTACTGGCATAGTCGAGAAAGGTGTCGCAGCAATCAACACCCACAACTTCGCCGCTGGGGCCGACAATGCGGGCCAGCTTGATAGCGGTATCCCCGAAGCCGCACCCAACATCGAGCACCCGGTCGCCTTCTTTAACGGGCAATGCCGGAAAAACCGCCTCGGAATGATGGGTCAGTCCGTCAACGAGAATATGCTTGAAGGTAAAGAATTTTGGAGCAAGAACGTCGTTCCAGAAGGTGACGAATTCTGAGTCTTCCGGTATATCGATTTGGATGTTTGAGGTTCTTTTGTTGTGTTGAAGATTATTCATGAGGGGCGTCCTATAGCTTGAGAATAACTGCGTGGCGTCTGCACCAACAGATAGTCTCTTGCGCCCGCTAATGCTTGGACGGTTCCTGAGGGAAACGTGGAGATTTAATGAGGAGAAGGTGGAAAATTCCCCGATTTCGCCTCTCTTGCATGAATTGTGCGAAAAACGGGGGGGGCGAAAGCTGGAAGCCGAGAGCTTTATTCTTTTGCGTTTGCAACCCGGCTTGGAGGAAAAGTCACATCAATCCGCGTGCCGGCATCGGCAACGCTGCGCAGTTTGAATTTCGCATGATTGGCTTCAACCAGAGCTTTGGTCAGCGGCAGGCCGAGCCCGGTGCCGGTTTGCTCGCGGCGGGTGGAGCCGCCGAGTTGCTGGAAGGGCTGCATCGCCACGGCAATATCACCCTGCGACATGCCGATGCCGGTGTCGCGCACCCGAAGTTTTACGCCGCCTGACCTGGTACGCTGGGTGGAGACGATGACCTGCCCGCCGGGCTTGGTGAATTTAATGGCGTTGGAGACGAGATTGAGAATGATCTGCTTGATGGTGCGGCGGTCCGCCAGAACCATGGGTAAGTCATCGGCGAAGGATGTGCGCAACAGCACCCGCCGGCGCTGGGCCTGGGGCTGCATGGAGTGGATGCTCTCGGCAGCCACCTCATCCAGATTCACGGCCGCGAAATTCAGCTCGAATTCCCCCGCCTCGATCTTCGAGATATCAAGCAGGTCATTGACGAGGCTCAAGGCATAGAGGCCGCTGTCATGGATGTCGCGAATGTAACCGCGATAGCGCTCATTGCCGATCGGCCCGAGCTGTTCATCCTTCATGATTTCGGAAAAGCCGATAATCGAGTTGAGAGGCGTTCTTACCTCGTGAGAGACTTTTGCGAGAAAATCCGCACGCGAGGCGCCGCTGGATGCACTTGTTTTTGTACGCTTCTTGCTTCTCTTCGCAGATTTTGGTTCGGCGGCAATTGCGTTTTCGTTTTGTATTTGGGTTAAGTCTTGGCGTTCATTTGCAGTTGTTTCGATTGGGTCCGCCGGTTCGCCGAGAAAGGTGGAATACGGGTGCAGGATCAGCAAGCAAGGCTTTTCATTTCCTTGCGCGGGAATAGGGTGGACTGCGACCGGGACGCCGAACTTGCGTCCGCTGCGCGAGCGCGCCCGCATCTCAACCGGTTTTGCCAGTGCGCTGCCGCTACCGTCCGCAGGCTCTGTAAGCGGCGTGACGCCATCGGGAAAAATTGCGTTTAACCCTCCCGCATCCTCAAGCTCTTGCGGGGAGTGAAAACCAAAGGCCAGGGCAAAGGCTGAATTCGCCCGGATGAGATGTGAGCCCTCGCAAATGGCGAGCCCCGCCGGCAGGGCTTCAAGAAGTTGCGCCGCGGCAGGCTCGTGCAGGCTCGTGCGCGAGGGCGCATCTTCCCTGGCGCTTCTGTTGGGTTGAATTTCGTTGTCGTTGCCGGTTTCATCGGTGAGGGGGTTTTCGTCCGGGATCGAAATCATGCGCGCGATTCTGGCCAGCGCGGCGCGGTTGCCTGCGTCTGGCGGTCCGCCGCCGGGTTTTCGCTGCTGTCCCATTTCGTCGAGGCCATTGGTACAGGTGAACCAGGCACGCGATGCGCCCGCCTGATAACATTGAATAATAATTGACAATGAGCCGATGCCCGTCGGTTCAAGTCGCTAGGGTCGAGGTCCTGTCCCTGGGGTTGGGACCCTAACCTTGGCGCCTGAATATAGCGAATCGGCATCCCCGTCCACATTGCAGCAATTTTGGCCCAAAATGCTGCAGTGCAAAAAAAAATGTTGCAATGCAGCATAAACGTGCATATATTACGGTAACCGCAGGAAAGCGGCGATGGATTTGGACTCCGCGAGCACTGATTCCGCGGAGAGCATGTGAGGAAGACAATGTCAGAGATTAAAGAAAATATCGTTGAAGAGACCATTGAGGCCGCCAACGAGCAGGTTGCTCAGGCCGTGAACACCATGACCGGGATGTTTGAAGGCGTCGATACGGCGGTTCCCGAAGCTGTCCGCGAACTGGCGGAGAAGACCGTGACGCAGAGCCGTGAAGCCTATGAAAATGCCAAGGGCGCGATGGAAGAGGCCGTAGAGGTTCTTGAAAAATCCATCGACCAGACTGGCCAGGGCGTTGCCGCCATCAACCGCAAGGCAATCGGCATCGCGCAGACCAACCTCAACACAAGCTTCGATCTGGCCAAGAAATTGGCTGGTGCGAAGAATGTTGCGGAGATCATGGAGCTGCAGTCGTCCTTCGTGCGCAATCAGTTCGAGACGTTTGCCGCCCAGGCGGAAGAGTTTCGCACTCTGTCGACTCAGATCACCACGGACGCAATCAACCCCGTAACGGAGCATGTGACCAAGTCTTTCGATAAGATCGTCACGCGCTAGGGGACGGACCTAACTTACCTGATGTATGGCTTGTCCATTGAGTTGAAATGGCGGGCCGCGTTGAGAAGTAGAGTTACGTTGCGTATCGCTTTCACTAATCGAAAGCCGAGTACCCCTCAAAGTAATTAGTAGGGCAGGGCCCGGAGCAGAATATGCTTCGGGCCTTGTCTTTTTACGCTCAGGAGACTAATTGCGATCAGGCGCCGCGTTGCTGTTGCAAGATGATGGGGTTGCGCTTAATTTGCACCCGGGTTCACGCCCATATGTGCCGCTGTAGCTCAGTTGGTTAGAGCGCTTGATTGTGGATCAAGAGGTCGTATGTTCGATTCATACCAGCGGTACCATT
>CAYOEI010000251.1:0-21595 GCA_964402825.1 uncultured Hyphomicrobiaceae bacterium | reverse complement strand
GGCCTGAATGGGAGTGGGGGTTTGGTAGTCCGCGTCTTCAAGAGCACGCAGAAGCCGCCCGGAAAGACCGAGGTCGGCGAAAGATAATGTTGTCACTTTTAATATTTTCCTTTTGCGCCAGGGAATGCGCATGCGCGCTTGGCATGCGACAGGCCCTGGCCATGTCGTCGTCCACGCGCAATTGGAACTAACGGATTTTTGATTGATTTTTTGCTGAACTTTTAAGTCTCGAGACAATACCACCCCGAAGAACGGGAAGAGAATCGCGCGGTCACGAGAAGTTCTGACGTTCAAATGCGTGCCCGGGCGCCGAATGTCAAGCAGTAGGTTGAAAATCCGCAAGAAATAGCTAACGGAAAATTTAGGACGCAACACGATGTCACTCCTGTACGGGTCGATAGCCTGCGATAGTTCGCGCCATTGACGTGAGAGCAGGCAGGGATAAACTGCCTCTCACTTCCTTGGTTTTCAGCCTCTTAAATCTGGAGACCTTGACGTTTCCCTCTCAGCCCGGCCAGGACAGCATAGAAAGAAATGCCGGAATTATCAGCCAACAAACCGCTAGCGGGTATCAAGGTCGTCGAGATCGGGACCAGCGTTGCCGCGCCCTACGCCGCATGGATTCTGGCGGCGCTGGGCGCCGATACAATCAAGATTGAACGCCCGGACGGCGGTGACGATGCGCGCCAGTGGGGAAACATGTTCGAGGATGGAAAATCCTCCACGTTCCATTATCTGAACAGCGAAAAGCGGGCAATCACGGTGGACCTTAAGGATGAGGGAGAGCGCCGCTGGCTTCGTGAATTTTGTATTTCCGAGGCCGATGTCGTCATCCAGAATCTCCGGCCTGGCCATGTTGGGCGCTACGGCGTTGGCGCCGATGATCTGATGGCGGAAAATCCGCGGCTGATTTATTGTAATCTCTGGCCATACGGGAACACTGGCCCGATGAAGGATAATCCTGGCTACGACCCGCTGATGCAGGCGCTTGGCGGCATCATGAGTGTCACCGGAGAAGTCGGCCGCCCTCCCGTTCGTGTTGGACCCTCGATGGTCGATATGGGAACGGGCATGTGGTGCGTGATCGGAATTCTCGCATCGCTGAACCGGCGAAAGGAAACCGGGAAGGGCTGTCTCGTCGATGCCTCGCTCTACGAGACGTCCCTTGGCTGGATGGCCAATGCCGTCCCAACTGCGCAGGCGACGGGCAAGAGCCCAGGGCGGCAGGGGACAACGGCACGCGGCATGGCGCCTTATCAAGCCTATGAATGTGCCGATGGTTATCTGATCGTTGCTGCTCCCAATGACAGGCTGTTTGAGCGGCTATCGGGTGTGCTGGGTCATTCGCAGTGGCCGCAAGACCCGCGTTTTGACACCAATCAGAAAAGGTTCGAAAATCTAAGCGCGCTCAATGCCCTGATGGAACCCATCCTGCTGGCGGCAACACGAGAACATTGGCGCGGCAAGCTGGACGAGGCCGGTGTGCCATCGGCCCCGGTACGCGATACACTGGAGATGATGGATGATGAGCACACCAAGGCTCTGAATATTCTCCAGAAACCAGAAGGTGAGGGGCCTCAGCTTATGGGGCTGCCACTGAGCTTCGATGGCACGAGACCGAAATTACACTCATTTGCGCCGGAACTCGGTGAACATAATGCGGAAATCAAGGACAAGAGCTGATGCGTGATGATTTTGAAACACTTCATGTTGAGCGGGTCGATGACCATATCCTCGTAGTCACCTTGGACCGGCCCGAGGTCGCCAATGCAAAGAATACGGCGATGGGGCTCGAACATAAGGAACTGTACGAGGGTCTTTATCGCGATACCGAAGAGGTGCGCTGCGTGGTGATGACCGGGCGCGGCAAAGTTTTTTGCGCCGGCGGAGATCTGAAAGAACGCAAGGGCATGACGGACAAGGAATGGATGTACCAGCACGCCGTTTTTGAGCAGGGGGTGCTGGCATTAAGGATGTGCCCGGTTCCGGTTATCGCTGCCGTCAACGGCCCTGCCTATGGGGGCGGGTGCGAAATGGTGCTGACATCTGATTTCGCCTATGCGTCAACCACCGCGCGTTTTGCACTCACCGAAGTGACGCTCGGGATCATGCCCGGGGCAATGGGTACGCAAAACCTGCCCCACGCCGTGGGTGAGCGCCGCGCCAAGGAAATTATCCTCACCGGGAGTCCGTTCAGCGCCGAAGAAGCGCTTGACTGGGGCCTCGTGAATAAGGTGTGCGAGCCTGATGCCCTGATGGACGATGTGCTGGAAACCGCCCGCAAGATCGCCGGCAATGCGCCGCAGTCGGTGATGCGCGCCAAACGCTCGATTTCGGTCGCAACCCAAGTGGATCGCTTCAACGGCTATCAGTTTGAGCTGGAGGCTTATAACCGCCTGGTGCCGACTGAAGACAGGCGCGAGGGTATTCTGGCATTCAACGAAAAGCGCAAACCCGAATATAAAGGCCGATAAATTAGCCGATGAGCAGAACTATTCAGGAGGAGCGCGATGAAAAACGGCATAGATGTTCTGGTTCACGAGGTCGGACCGCGCGACGGGCTGCAAAGCATTGATACGATTTTCTCCACTCAAGCCAAGCTTGACTGGATCAGATCGGAAGCCGCCGCGGGCGTGCGGCAGATTCAGGTTGGTTCTTTCGTGCGCCCTGATCTCCTGCCGCAGATGGCGGACAGCGAAGAGGTGGTGAAGGAGGCAATCAAGATTCCAGGGCTGAGCGTATCGGCGCTGGTGCCGAACCTGAAAGGCGCGCAGAACGCCATTGCCGCCGGGGCGCATCAGCTTGGCGTGGTGATGTCGGTTTCAGAGGCCCACAACAAGTCCAATATCAACCGCACGGTGGAGCAATCGCTTGAGGGGTTCGGTGAGATTGTCGAATACCGCAATGAGGTCGACCCGGAGCGCAAAACTGTCATATCGGGCGGGCTTGCGACATCCTTTGGCTGCACGATCTCGGGGCCTGTTCCTGTGCGCGATGTGATGAAGCGCGCGGAGCAGCTCCTTGAGCTTGGCGCTGACCGCCTGAGCGTCGCGGATACGGTCGGGTTCGCCAACCCCAGACAGGTCAGGGATTTGTTCGATGAGCTATACCGCACCGCGGGCAATGACGTGGCGATCGGGGCGCATTTACATCACACGCGGGGCCTTGGTCTGGCCAACGCTTTTGCCGCGGTGGAAGCGGGTGTTCGTGAGCTTGATTCCTGCCTTGGCGGTCTTGGCGGCTGCCCCTACGCGCCCGGCGCCAGCGGCAATGTCGTGACCGAGGATATGGTATTCATGCTTGAAGCGATGGGAATGAAGACGGGCATTGATCTTGATGCGCTATTGCAGACACGCGAACTCATGGAAAGCCATCTTAAGGGCGAGCCGACGCAAGGCGCCTTCGTCAATGCAGGTCCGCCGCTGGGCTTTGAACCCGCGACAGCCGCGTGACCGGCAACGGCCGCGTGATCTGAAAATTATAACAAGGATCTGGGGGAATGAATGTCTGAGTATGAGTTATCGATACCGGTTGAAGAAGACTATCCGGAAATCCGCGAGCAGGTGAGGGCGTTGTGCGATGACTTCCCTGGGCCTTATTGGCAGAAACTGGAAGACCAGCCGCCGGAGTCGAGCTATCCAACCGAATTTATCGAGGCCCTGACGGCGGCGGGTTATCTGGCGGCGTTGATCCCCGAAGAATATGGTGGCGCCGGTTTGCCAATTCGTGGTGGCGGCGTGATCCTTGAAACCATCAACGCTACGGGCTGCAACGCCAGCTCCGGCCACGCGCAGATGTATACCATGGGCACAATCCTGCGCCATGGCTCCAAGGAGCAGAAAGAGCATTATCTGCCCCAGATTGCGAAAGGTGAGCTGCGGCTGCAGGCTTTTGGCGTGACCGAGCCCACAACCGGTTCAGACACCACGCAGCTCAAGACCCGGGCCGAGAAACGTGGCAATGGCTATGTCATCAACGGCCAGAAGGTATGGACCAGCCGCGCGGCCCATTCAGATTTGATGCTTCTGCTGGCGCGCACCACACCGGCCGACAAATGCGAGAAGCGCACCGACGGCCTCTCAACCTTCCTGATAGATTTGCGCGAAGCAAAGAAGAATGGCTGCACCATCACGCCGATCAAGGCGATGATCAATCACAATACCTGCGAGGTTTTCTTTGACAATGTGCCAATCCCTGGCGACGCGCTCATTGGCGAAGAGGGCAAGGGTTTCCGCTATATCCTTGATGGCATGAACGCGGAGCGGTGCCTGGTGGCGAGCGAGTCCATTGGCAACGGCCGCTGGTTTACCGAAAAAGCGGTCAGTTACGCCAATGAACGCGTAGTGTTCGGGCGCCCGATCGGACAGAACCAGGGCATCCAGTTTCCCATCGCCCAAGGCTATGCTCAATTGGAAGCGGCAGACCTGATGGTGCGCAAGGCATCCGCCATGTTCGATGCGCATATCCCATGCGGTGCGGAGGCCAACATGTCACGGCTGCTGGCGTCGGAAGCGGCCTGGGTGTGCGCAGAGGCCTGTTTCACTACATATGGCGGATTTGCGTTCGCATGTGAATATGACATTGAGCGCAAATGGCGCGATGCACGGCTATCGCGAACAGCGCCGATCTCGACCAACATGATCCTCAACTATCTGGCCCAGCATGTGCTGGGATTGCCGCGGTCTTACTGACAACTGGTATTATGCGGCATGCTCTGCCTGCGAGGGACCGTCAACGGGCAGGCGTATGGTGAAGGTGCTGCCTTCGCCCAGCTGGCTTTCGATGGAGATCGTACCGCCATGCATTTCGACCAGTGTCTTTACGAGATTGAGGCCGATACCCGTTCCGGCAATCCCTGTTGATGATTTGGCACGGAAGAAGCGCTCACCGATTCTGGAAACATCGTTCACATCGATACCAATGCCATGATCGCGAATCTGGATCGTCACATGATTGTCCTCGTTACGGACAAGGACATGGATTTCAGGCGCGTCCGGCGCATATTTTACCGCATTGGATAGAAGATTGGTGAATATCTGGTCCAGTGAACCAAGATCCGCCTGTATGATGTCGGGAAGGTCCGTGAACTCACAGGTGATGATGTGGGACCGGGCGACTTCCTGGTGGCGCATACAGACATCGCGCACGATTTGGCCGATATCGCAAGGCTCAACGTTGAATTCAATCTTGCCTTCCTGCATGCGAGCCCCCGTGAGAATGCTCTCCATCAACCGGGTCATGCGCCGCACCGCGTCCCTGATCTTCCCAACCCTCTGTAAAGCATCTTCTGGCGTCAGCTGGTTCTTGCTGGCCCGGCTCTTCATCCGTTGCGCGGTTGCATCGATAATGGCCAGCGGCGTGCGGAATTCATGGCTCGCCATTGAGACGAACTCGCGCTGAAGTTTGCTGAGATTCTTTTCCTTGGCCAGTGCATCCCGCAACTCGACCGCCTGTACCTTTAATTCCTGCGTGGCGGTATCGACCAGTTCTTGAAGATGATCGCGGTGGCTGACGACTTCGGCCTGGATGCGAACCTGCGCCGTGCAGTTGGAGCCGGTGCCGCGATACCCCGTGAATTCGCCGTCCGCATCGAACACCGGTCGCCCGCTGGTCATCCAGTGCCGTATATCGCCGCTATCGTCTTCCACGGATTTGTGGAAATCGCAGAAGGCTCTTCTCGCCTCCACATCAGCCAAATAGGCATCCGAATCAGATATGGCATTCTCGCTGAACTCTTGGAGTGTCCTGCCCAGAAGCCGCTCCTTGGGCACACCAGCCACTTGCGAAAAGCGATTCGAGAGATAAATGAAGCGCAGGTCTTTATCGCATTCCCAAATCCAGTCTGATGATATCTCTGCGATGTCCTTGAAACGTTGCTTACTGGCCTCAAGCTCCTGTTCTCTTTGTTTGAGCTTTATCTGGTTGTGCTTGAATGCCTCATAGGATCTGGCGACGGCGCCAATTTCGTCGTTCTTATATATTTTGACATCGACTGACATATCGCCAGAGCTGAGCGCATCAAGGCCAGCAACAATCTCACTCAAGGGACGTGAGATACTCTCTTTCACCATGATCAATGCGGTCACAGTGCCGATGATCAGGGCAATACTCGTTAATATTATCAGCAGTTTAAGAGCAAATGGTGTGTCATCATTTAGATATTTTATCGCGCGGCTATTGATACTTTCTGCATGGATGAGCAGTATTTCCAGCTGCATATCGAGATATTCTTCCTCGGTTTCAATCCTGGGCAGCAAAGCGAGAGCTTGTTTCAGCTTGCCTGCATCAATCAGACTGAAGGCCTGTTTGGCCAGCTTGGTGTAGTCCTTATGCTCCACGTGAAGCTTATCGAGTGTTGTTTTTATGCGTTGATAGTCCTGCCGTTCAACGTCTGATATGGCTTTTTCAATTGCGTGCTGGGCAGTTTCTTTCACCGCGTTGAACTTTCGTTCGATCTTGCCGGTCAGTTCGATATATTTTTCTGTGGATTTATCGAATTCACTTCTGGCGCTGGGGTAATCCTTCATCACTTGGCCGGCGCGGAAAGCGCGCTCGAAATTGATAGCCTGTTCGAGCTGGCGGATCGTGAGATTGGTTAAATCTTCGGTCAGCGGGATTTTGTAATGCACGATCCCTTCAATATCCGCGCTGATCCTCTGCAATTGCATAATGCCGATACTCGAAACCAGGGCGAGCAGTACCAGGCAGAACCCCACAAGAGCATAAATCCTGTTGCCGATTTTCATTGAATTGCCGACAGGAGTGGGAATGAGCAGATTGTATTTTTTCATTTTATTTCCGGCGGCGAGAATATATTTTACGCATCCCGTAAATACGCATCCCGTAAAGCAGGAAGCTTCAAAGGGAAATAAGCCAGAAAAATGTAAATTTATTCTTAGTATAGACGCAGGTTTACTCGATTCAGATCCCAGGTCATGAGTTTCGGACTAGACACTTAGTAGCAGACGCGGGCTTTCGCTTTGCAATTTTTGTGCATCAATAAATATTTCATGAACCATTCACCGCACGAGGTGCGTACCTTGCCAAAGCGGACGCGTTTGATGCCGTTCTCTTTGCGCCATTGCTCGACCTGCAAGTAAAGTTTGTTTTTGGCTGTACCCCTGGCGCCGTCGTCATAAAACATATCGGTGCCGTTGTGGCTGGCTGTAAATGTTTTGCACCGCGCTTCGGCACGCTCCGGCACAAATGTAGTAAAGGTGATAAATCCTGCACAAAAGATGGCGGATAAAATCCAGATTTTACGCATTGCTTGGGCCTCCATGAACGCAAGTGCAGGGCTGTGTGGACGTTTCCCTAATTACAAACCCGCGCCTTCGCGACGCATTTCTTGTGCGGCAGCGCATATTTGATGAACCAGTCACCGCATCGGGTTTTGGATTTGCGGATGCTGACCCGCTTTATGTGCCGGGCGGCTTTCCACTGGCTGATGGAATCCATCAACTTCCATTCAGCTGTTCCGGCCGCGCCGTCAGAATAAAACAAGTCGGTGCCGTTATGTGAGGCCTTGAACCATCTGCATCCGGCCCCTGCCGGGTCCGGCGCAATCATCACTCCAGCAGTAACGCCTACGGCGATGAATACAAACAAAGAGCGTAATGCACGCATCACTTTATACTCCCGCATCACAATCCCGCATAAGTTGTAACTGCCCAGTACTGTAATGTCTGGGCACAGCAGGGGCCATAAATCAGGGAGTTAATGTGCGATTATTTCAGAACCAGTGTGACCTAAGGAACACAGGAAGAAAAAAAATGTTGAAAATCAATTATTTGCCAACCAGAAAATCAAAATCACAGCCCTTGTCCGCTTGCAGGATGGTTTCGTTGAAAAGCCTGGCGTAACCGCGGCTTGGGCGGGCAATGGGCGGCTTTTTATCCCGTGCCGCTGCGCGCTCCTTGAGTATTTCCTCGCTCAAATCGGCGTCAAGGCGGCGCCCCGGAATATCCAGCGTGATCATGTCACCCGTTTCAACGAGTGAAAGCGGGCCGCCGATGGCGGCTTCGGGCGTGATATGCAGGACGATTGAGCCATATGCCGTCCCGCTCATGCGGGCATCGGAAATCCGCACCATGTCCGTCACACCCTCTTGCGCCAGCTTTTTCGGTATCGGCAGATAGCCCGCTTCGGGCATGCCCGGAGCACCGGCGGGGCCGGCATTTCGCATCACCAGAATATCGTCCCTGGTGACATCGAGATCGGGGTCGTCAATGCGCGCCGCCAGATCTTCCACCGACTCAAAGACGATCGCGCGCCCCGTGTGGGTGCGCAATTCATCCGATGCGGCGCTTTGCTTGATGACAGCGCCGCCCGGCGCCAGATTGCCCCGCAGTATAGCCAGGCCGCCCTCGGGGGAGAGCGGGTTGTCCAGCGTGCGCACGACGTTTTGCGGCCACGCATTTGCATCCTCGAGTATTTGTTTATGGCTTTGGCCCGACACGGTCATTTGTTCCAAATCAAGCAGGGGGGCGAGGGTGCGCAATATGGTGGCGAAACCGCCCGCCTCATGCAGCTCCTGCATGTAATACTCACCGGACGGTTTCAGATCGACGATCACAGGGGTTTCGCGGGCCAGTTCATCAACCCGGTCCAATGAAACCTCGATGCCCAGCCGCCCGGCCATGGCGGTCAAATGTATCAGCCCGTTGGTCGAGCCGCCAATGGCCAGAAGCACGCGGATCGCATTCTCAATCGCTTCAGGGGTCATGATCTTTTCGAGGGTCAGCCCCGAATCCACCATGGCGACAGCCCTCGCGCCGGTCTGTTCGGCGTGGCGCAGACGTTGCGAATGGACCGCTGGAATGGTCGCCCCGCCGGGCAGCATAAGCCCAAGGGCTTCGGTCATGATCGCCATGGTGCTCGCGGTGCCCATGACCATGCAGGTGCCAGGGGTCGGGCCAAGCTGGTCGGTGATTTCAGGCAGTTGTTGTTTTTTAATTTTCCCCGCACGGTAGCGGCCCCAGAAACTGCGGCAATCAGTGCAGGCGCCGACGCGCTGTCCCTGATAGGAACCGGTCAGCATCGGGCCGGTCACTTCGAGAATGGCTGGCACGCCTGCGCTGGCTGCGCCCATGATCAGCGCCGGCACGGTCTTGTCGCATCCTCCAACGAGCACCACTGCGTCCATTGGCTGCGCGCGGATCATTTCCTCGGTGTCCATGGACATCAGGTTGCGCAAATACATCGAGGATGGGCTGGTGAAGGATTCATGCAGGGAGATAACCGGAAACTCGAACGGCAAACCACCGGCCAGCATCACCCCGCGCTTGATGGCCTCCAGCAGCTTGGGCACGGTGGCGTGGCATGAATTATATGCGGAATATGTGTTGGCGATGCCGATGACCGGGCGCTTGAGGGCCTCTTCGGTGTAGCCCATGGATTTCAGGAAGACGGTGCGCAAATATTTTGAGAACTCCTCGTCCCCATAGCTCGGGAGCTTGTCTGAAAATCCCTTTTTCTTTTTTGTCATTGCCGGCCTTTTTGATTCTCGATTGGACTTGCTTCACCACCCATTTGCAGCCAGAACATAGCGCAGTTGGCTCAATGAGAGATAGCAGGTTGAAAGGGTTACGGATGCTGGCAGTGATAGTCGATTTTGAAGCTCATGACGGGAAGGGCGATGAGGTGCGTGAGGTGCTGCAGACCCAGGCGAGCAATTCGCTTGAAAAGGAGCCGGGATGCCGCCAGTTCGACTTGTGCGCAGACCCGGACGATCCTCACAAATTCTTCCTGTATGAGGTGTATGACGATCAGGCGGCCATCGATGCCCATGGCCAGACCGAGCATTACGCAACCTTTCGTGCGCGCATCGATCCGCTGCTTAAAAGCCGTAACCGGCGGCAGATGGCCCGGCTTTAGGGCCTCTGCGGCCTCCAGACCAAAAGATGCCCCTCGCATTTCCTGCAATCCGAGCTGCCGAAGCGAATCATTCCTGAGCGAAGGAAAATCGTCACCAGAGCGCGTTCTCTATGATAGGGGAGACGCGCCTAATGCCGTACTCCGCTCAGGATGACAGCTGATCGCTACGCCACGTACAGGCCCTTTAATTGCTAATTTCCTGATTTCACTTCCTGAAATAGGCATATCTAGTGCAAACCTGTTGCGACTGTTGCATTTGCATCACTTTTCCCGAAAAACGGCCATTTTTTAAAGCTTGATATTACATCACCAGTACGAAAAGAGGTATGCTGAACTCAATAGTTAAGAAAGCTGAGATGTGAAACTCAGCCGTCCGACGACTGGGTGGCTAAAATGTATCGATATTTCCTGACTGTTTCGGCGCTCGCTCTCATCGCCGGAACTCCGGCCCTGGCGGGAGGAGACTTTGACGTAAGTGAGCCGCTTGGTGCTCCAGCGGTTTCAGCGTCCAATGGCAAGATTTCAGTCTTTGGCGGTGGCGATGATGGTGGCGATGACGGTGGCGGTGGCGGCCTCATTTATGGTGAGGGCAGTTTCTCTATGCCCGTTGCCCGTGCTTTTGGTTTGCAGGTTGATGGTTTGGTTGGCCATGTTGGAACCGTCGATGATACTGTCGCGCAGGGTGCCGCGCATCTATTCTGGCGCGATCCGGGCAAGGGGCTGCTTGGACTTTATGGTTCCGCACTGACGGTTGATTCCAGCGACATGTACCGGATTGCCGGTGAAGGCCAGCTCTATTTGAACCGGATTTCCCTGGAAGGCATGATCGGCTGGGACGAGGCCGATGATAACTCTGATATATACTGGTCAGGAACGATTGGCTTTTACGCATCCGAAAACACACGTATTTTTGGCGGTGCGCGCCATTCAGAATGGCGTGATGGAACAATCCAGGGTGCGGGCACGGTAGGCTTCGTTGGGCTGGAACATCAGATGAATTGGAGCGATGACAGACGCGGTTATTCATTGTTCGGCGAAGCACGCTTTGGTGAGAATGATTATCGGGCCGTTTGGGGCGGTCTGCGGGTCTATTTCGGTCAGAACAAGTCGCTGAAACGCCGCCATCGTGAAGATGATCCGTTCACGGTAATACCAGATCTGGTTGAGATCGTTACCAAAGCCGTGCCGGTAGTCACTCCAACTCCGCCGATGGCGCCCCCGCCTCCGCCAGCAACGACGGCTCCGCCTCCGCAGAGTCCAAAATAAACAGTTATTTTCGCCTAACTGTTTTCGGGAAGTTCACAGACGTACACTTCATGCTTACCCCCTGGCGTAATTGGTATTCTGTCGAGAATTCTGTACGTTACGGTGAGATCAGCACGCAGCAGTTGGTGGATATAGTCGGTCATACCTTCATAATCCATTTCTTCGTCTGCCGTTCCCTCAACCAGACGCACCTCGAGCTCAAGCTGTCCTGTTTGCGCGACCTGCCAATGCCTGGGGCGCAGATATTTGGCAAACGGACCACCGGTAAATTCGGGCACGACCAGTTCATTATCCGGGAAGCGGAATAAACTGCGAGAACGCCCCACGATACGCTCCAGTACGGGTGATCGCCGGCCGCAGGTGCAAGTGTCACCGACGACTGCCATGTCATTTGTTTCATACCGGATCAGCGGCATTGCGTAGTTATAGAACGGTGTTGCAACAACCCGGCCCATCTCGCCTGGCCCGCAAGGGCGGTCGTTCTCGTCCAGTATTTCGATCAGAACAACCTCGCTCTGGACGTGATAATGCGTTTGTTCAGGGCATTGTATGGAGAAATAACCGCATTCAACCGAGTTGTAGTTGTCTACGATTTCGGCGCCGAAAACCTCACGGCATCGCTGCCGTGTATCCTCAGAGACGGTCTCCGACAGGGTAAGGATTTTTTTCAATTGCAGAGGTGGACCAGCTGGCGGGTTGTTGGCAAACACATCGGCCAGCGCCGCCGCGTTGGTCGGGAATGTGTGTAAATAATCGGGCTGCTCGCGGATCAGCCATTCGGCTTGCTGATCAACCGGGGTGTTGACGTTGAGGAGGGCTTCAGGGCCTTTGCAGTCGAGCTCCATATATGATCCATAGATAGCCCATACGTCATTATGCTGTCCTTCGGGATATCGGGCATCGCCGGCTCCGGCATTACGAATTGAAGCATATTTCAGATCCCGGTCAATCTTGTGCCAGTTATGATAATGGGCCCTGACAGCATAGTAGGCGATATGGGTCATTGCCGTTTTTACAATGCTGATTGGCCGGCCGGTTGAACCAGAAGATATCGCTGTATCCAGTTCACCGTGACTTTCCGGAATGTCACCACTCAACAAATCAGCTTCCCGGTCCTGAATATCACTCCGGTCAATGAAAGGAACTTCAGTCCATTTGTCCCAGTCAATCGATCCATTCCCGGTAAAAAGAATGTCCAGCCGGTCCCGGTAAAATGGAACGGTCTCATGGGCATGCCGCAGAATTTTCTCAAGTGGTTTGCGCTGGTAAGAAGACAATTCTTCGGTGGATATCCACTGGGTTTTCTCCAGTGTTTCAACAAAACTTTTGAGGACAGTCATGGGCTTTGACTTACGTCGAGTTTCATTTGCTTCCAGAACATATCGCAGTTGTGGCATTTAGCGAAAACGGTTTAAGGGACCCAGGGATACTCGCGGGTTATAGTGGAATTTGTAGTTCTCGCCCGAGCTTCACTATGAGTGCATAGGCGCCCTTCATCGCCGGCAGCTGGTCCATATCCTCTTGGCATAGAAGAGATCGGGAACCGAGCCCGGCCCGGGCCAGGTCGCGCTTGATATGCTCAAGGGGTTTTGGAGTGGTCATGGTTGCGTAACATATCTGGACAGGCCCAACATTTCTCCCGTTAATGCAAACGAGATGCTACAATTACCAGCGTGGTTAGTGTGAGATGGTATGGCGCCTGAACAGATGAAGAAGACAAGCAAACAACTCGACGAACCGGCAACCGCGACTTCGCTGCGAGAAGCTATTCACCTGGCCAGAGTCCATGAAGCGGAAGATATCGATACCTCGGTCGATCGCCGAAGCACGGAAATGGCGCGCCTTGAGGTGCTTTATGCGGCCGTCGAGCAGGTCTTTGACGATATTCCCCTGGAAGATGACAGGTTTGCGCTCACACTGGTGCCAAGCCAGCCCGCCCGGCTGTGGCTGGATATTTTCACCTATGTCGCCATGGATTCATCGGGAGAAGTTTACCGTTTGATCCGCAACTCCGGCACCGGCCGCACCGTCCTGGTGGAGAGCCACGACGTGGGTATGATGGCCGGCAGGATTACTGAGTATGTGGCGCGGGAAATCGTCGTGCGGGAACGCCATGCTTCTGGATTTTCCTATGAAAGACTGCCCCGGCGTCCGAAACATAAGAGCCGGACAGGGGTGGTGATCGCTTCATTTATCATCGGACTTCTGGCCGGCATTGCCGGGCTGCTCGCATTTGGCTGGCAAATTACCCAATAAGATTAATTGGTTACCTCATTGTGTGAGAATCCTGCTTTCGAGCTGCTTAATCTCGCCATCCCTGGTGTGCAGGCCGCGCCCCGTCATTTCGCAATGCCATTTTCCACCTCCGTTCCAAATGTGGAACAGATTGTAACGGGCCAGATGGTCTGGCCGCTCGTCGCATGACGATGCGGAGGGCAGGCCTATGATCGATGCGGTGCCCGATATTGTGTCCAGCGTATCGACGCTATGAAAATGGCGATGCCCATACAGCACCAGCTCCGCGCCACGCTCCTTCAGTATCCCTTCCAGTTCAATGACGTCGCGCAGGCCGCGCCGCGCGCTGCTCTGGCCAATGAGCGGGGGATGATGAATCATAACGATGCGGTAGAAATCCTGTTTGCCCAGCTTCGACAGCAAAAGATCAAGCGCCGAGCGCTGAGCGGAGCCGACTTCACCCGCCGCCACAAAGGGCGCGGTGGGGATGCCTGAGTTAATCCCGATGAGGGCGATTTTCCCAAACCGCCGCACATATGGAAATCCATTTTGAGATGGGTTTAGCTGTTTTGTCTTCTCCTTGCCGTTCCTCATATAGGCCTCCCACAGGCCGATGCCGGAGCTGTAATCAAAACGCACATAAGCGTCATGATTGCCCGGAACGACGCTGACTTTCTCCGTCGATCCGAGCGATTGCAGCCAGTCAAGCGCGTGAGCGAACTCATCACGAAGCGAGAGATTGACCAGATCTCCGCCCACTGCGATGTGGTCGGTTGGCTGGAGAAGCAAATCCTTCGTCAGTGCATCGAGGATGCTACGGTCATGGATGCCCTTGCGGGAGCGTAACCAATTGAGGTACCCGAAAATGCGCTTGCTCATCAGCTCGGGCAGTGTGGGCCGGGGTAGCGGCGCCAGATGCGGGTCGGATAGATAGGCAAGTGTGAACATGGGATTTACGGTATCAGTTTGAGGAGTGATCTGCATTATCGTGCCAGACATCTGCATGGCAAGGTAATTGGGCTGAAATGGTGTTGGGCTGAAATGATTGGCAACCCAAAGCGAACAAAAATCATAACCGGCATTCTCCGGCCCTTGTGGCGGCTGACCCGGGGGCTCACGCTTGGTGCGCAAGGGGTGGTGATCGATGCTCACTCAAATGTGCTGCTGGTCCGCCATGGTTACAGGCCGGGGTGGCACTTTCCCGGCGGCGGTGTCGAGCGTAGCGAAACGCTATTGGTCGCGCTGGGGCGCGAACTTGAAGAGGAGGCGGGCGTCCGCTTAAGCGAAAAGCCGGAATTGCACGGCCTGTTCTCAAATGCAGATAATTTTCCGGGCGACCATATAGCCCTGTTCGTTGTGCGCGAGTGGGAACAGCCCCGCGTGCCAAAACCCAACGCCGAAATTGCCGAGCAGGGATTTTTTGCGGTGGATGACGTGCCCGCAGGCACTGATCCGGGTGCGCGGCGGCGTCTGGAGGAACTGTTCGAAGGGAAAAGCGTAAGTGAGAGGTGGTGAATGCCGCTCATCCTTTATCGTGCATTGCTCAGAGATTAAAAAAAGCCCGGTGATGGGTAAAGCCCACCACCGGACCTGCGCAGCCCAGATGACCCGCGGCGCGAGGCATCGCTACCGCCGCATGACAAGATACTAGCGTCGGCGGTGCGGGCGCATGGGCTGCTGGGCGTGGTGAATTCTCCGCCGGGCCCATGGCCGCCAGGGCTGCTGGGCGTTGTGAAATCTCCGCCGGGCCCATGGCCGCCAGGGTTTTGCATCGGGGGAGGCGCCAGGTCCGCCGCGCGGGCCAGGGGGATTTTCCCAGTTGGTGCCAGGGCCACCGCGCGGGCCGGGAGGATTATTGTCCCGGTCGGGGGCCGCCAGCGCAAATGTTACCGTGGCGAGCAGGATAGCTGTTGTCAGTGCGGTTGAAGTGAACGCTCTGGCGAACCCGCCAGCGCGTCTGCTCACGCGTTGGCGGAAGCCCGGATATGCACTCTCCTGTCTGTTGAACATAACTTACATCTCCTGATGTTCTGACGGCTCCTGAGAAGGTTTTTGTTTATCGGGTCGGAGCAATTATTATGTGGGAAATAATCCCACGATACATAAATAATTATGTGGGAAATATTCCCATGTCAAGAAATTTATGTTATGTGCCAATGCAAGTGTCCAATGGGAAAAACTCCCACACGGCACATTTTGATGGGGCTACGCCCGTTCAGGCAGAAAGCGAAACCCGTGACTCCAGGCGAGCCGCATCCAGCACTGACGCTGGCCATCCGCAAACTTATGCGCCCAATCGTGCGGGTATTAATCGCCAATGGGATCACTTTTCCGGCCTTCTCGCGGCTGCTCAAGGAAGTCTATGTGCAAGTGGCCCAGGAGGATTTCCCTGCGCCCGGAAAACCCCTGACCGACAGCCGCATCACGCTGCTGACAGGCGTGCACCGCAAGGACATCAAGGCGTTGCGCGAGCGCGCGAGCAGCGGCGGCGCTCCTTCACCAAAACTATCACGCAACGCGCATCTGATTTCCCTGTGGGCCGGCGCGCCGGATTATCTCGATACGCGCGGGCGGCCCCGGCCCTTGCCTCGCCAGCATGTGAAAAATGGCGGGCCGTCATTCGAGAGTCTTGTTGAATCCGTCTCTACGGACATCCGCCCTCGTGCCGTCCTCGATGAATGGGTGCGCCAGGGGCTGGCGCGGGTTGATGATAACGATTACGTGCATCTTGATATGGCGGCCTTCGTGCCGGCTGAGGAATTCGCCGATCTGGCCTATTATTTCGGGCGCAACCTGCGCGATCATATTGCCGCCAGCAGCCATAACCTGCTTGGGGACGAACCCTCGCTGCTGGAGCAGGCCGTCTATTACGAGGCGCTGCGGCCAGCTTCGGTTGAGGAACTCGGCAAACTGTCGCGCAACCTGGGGCTGGACGCGCTGGTCAAGGTGAACCAACGCGCGTTTGAGCTGGCCGAGCAGGACCAGAACGCGCCGGACGCGCGCGAGCGAATGACCTTCGGCGTCTATTATTTCACCGGCCCGGACGATTCCTCCAATGATAAAAATGGCGGGGAGGAGTAGGGCAATGGCCAGACGCTTGTCCTTTGCTTCTTCAATCTGGCTCACCGGAAGTCTGCTGCTCATTGCACTGCTGACTCTGAACGGGTGCGCTGCCTCCCTTGGCACCAACAGCGCGCCGGCAACTCCGGTTGCCGCAAATACGCAACCCAGCCAGACTGAAGGCGGCATCACCGTTGCCCAGAACGCACAGCCGGGCATCGGCGGTACGGGAAAAACACCCGGCATTGGCGGCACGGGTCAGATTGCCGGTACGCCGCCGGGTATCGGTGGTACTGGGATTATCGGAACCGTTACCGGCTTTGACAGTATTATTGTGAATGGTTTTGAGGTGGATTACGCCCCTGACATACCCATCACCTTCAAGGACCGCACGGTGCGGCCGAACGCCTTGCGTATCGGCCAGGTGGTTGAGATTGAGGCTGAGGGCAGCGGCAAAATTTTGCGGGCACGGCGGTTGAGTATACGCCATGAGGTGGCAGGTCCCATCGAGCGGATTTATGTGAACCGGCGCATTGCCGTCATATTCGGGCAGCGAGTCGAAATTCCCGAGGGCGTTATTTCCACTGGCAATGGCTCGCGGAAATTGAAATTCAGCGACCTTGCGATGGGTGATCATATTGATGTCAGCGGGTTGAGGCGCGCCAATGGCGTGATTGCCGCTTCGCGCATCGACAAGACCGGCCCTGGCGAGACAGCGGTTTTACGCGGGAGGGTAACGGCTTCGGGTCAAAGCAGTTTCTCCGTCAACGGCATGCGGATTGATGCGCCCGCTGGCGTCAGGCCCGCTACACTGTCATCGGGTCGCGATGTACAGATTATCGGTACCGCCTTTCGAGGCGCTTTGCGCGCGCGGCGCATCAATCAGCTTGCGCTCCGGCCTTTCTCGGGCCGGGTGCGGCGTCTGTCCGTCGAGGGCTATGTGAGACGCGCCATTTCCGGAGGTGCGGCAATTGGGCGGATTCCGATCACCCAGCTTCCGGCGCGCGCGCGCATTGCGTCCGGTGAGCGGGTTATTCTCGATGGTAGGTTCAGTGCGCGAGGGGGGTTTGCGCCAACACGCCTGCGCAGGCCGCAGGCCAAAACGCGGCGTCGTGGTGTGCCGCGCGGGAATCTGAACACAAGGCCAGCTTCACCCCGCCGCCAGGCCGCGCCGCCCGCGCCTCAGCCACCGGTGACCCGCGCCCCATATCCGAAGCGCCCGCCGGTTCACCGCTCACAGCCGCGCAGGCAGACAAGGTGATGTAGGGTTAGCTGAATCGCGCCCGGTCATGCTGGGCGGATAGGTCTATATCAGGGCCCAGCGGCACGATGCCGGTTGGATTGACCGTGCCATGGGACCCGTAATAATGCCGCTTGATGTGGGTGAGATTTACCGTCCCGGCGATACCCGGCTTCTGATACAAGTCGCGCAGATAATGAGACAGATTCGGGTAATCAGCGATGCGCTGCTTGTTGCATTTGAAATGCCCCACATAAACAGGATCGAACCGCACAAGGGTCGTGAACAGCCGCCAGTCTGCTTCCGTCAGTGTATTCCCGACCAGATAGCGTTGATTTGATAGCCTTTTCTCAAGGTCATCAAGCGTGTCGAACAGGGCGGTGAAGGCCTCTTCATAGGCCGCCTGGGTGGTTGCGAAACCGGCCTTGTAAACCCCGTTGTTCACCCCGGAATAAACGATCTCGTTAATGGCGTCGATCTCGGGCCGCAGTTCTTGCGGGTAATAATCTCCCGGTTTTGCATTAACGCCGTCGAAGGCCGAATTGAGCATGCGAATGATCTCGGACGACTCATTATTCACGATGGTGCGGAGTTTCTTGTCCCATAGCACCGGCACGGTGACGCGGCCCGAATAGGCTGGATTGGCTTGGGTGTAGACCTCATGGAGCTTGTCTTTGCCGTTCACCGTATCTGCTGTCGCGCCGTCAATGGTGGAATCGAATACCCAGCCGTTTTCCGCCATGTGGTGGTGGACAACATCGACGCTGATCGTGTCCTCAAGTCCCTTCAGTGCGCGGAAGATAAGTGTACGGTGGGCCCAGGGGCAGGCGAGCGAAACATACAAATGATAGCGCCCGGGTTCAGCCTCGAAACCCGCGTCACCTGAAGGCCCGGCACTCCCGTCCGCCGTAATCCAGTTGCGGAAACTGGATTGCTGACGTTTGAAGCGCCCGGATGTCGATTTGGTGTCGTACCACTGATCGTGCCACGCACCCTCTACAAGCAAACCCATGGATTTTAAGCCTTGTCGTTTTCACCTCGTTCAGCCAGCAGTTTTTCCGAAACACCGAGAAGGATGGCCAGTGATATACCCTCGCTCGCGGGTTCAAGATCGGTGAGTTCGGGGTAGGTGGGAGGGACGCGGATATTGCGGTCGCGCGGGTCCTTGCCATAGGGGTAGGTCGCACCGGCAGACACCAGGGCAACCCCGGCCTCTTTCGCAAGTTCCACAACGCGCGTAGCGCAGCCGTCGGGGACATTGACATCAATGAAGTAACCGCCTTCGGGCTTGTTCCATGTGGCGGCGCCGGTTCCTTCCAGATGCGTGTCGAAAGCCGTATAGACGGCCTCGAATTTCGGCAGGATGACGGCGCGGTGGCGCGCCATGAGCTGGTCCAGCCCGGCGATATCTTTCAAATAACGCACATGCCGCAACTGGTTGAGCTTGTCCGCCCCGATGGTCCTTTTTTGTATGCTGGCCGCCAGCCAGGCGATATTCGCCGGAGATGAGGCGAACAGCGCCAGCCCGCCGCCGCCGAAAGTGATTTTCGAGGTGGAGCCGAAAACGAATGCGCGGTCGCGGTTTCCAGCGCTCTCACACAACTCAAGGATATTGAGGATTTCCCGGCGCGGCTCGGTCAGATTGTGCAGCGCATAGGCATTGTCCCAGAACAGCCGGAAATCCGGCGCGCCCGTTTTCATGGCCGCGAGCCGGCGTACGGTTTCATCGCTATATGTTTCGCCCGACGGGTTGGAATATTTAGGCACGCACCACATGCCCCTGACGGAAGGGTCGGCCGACAGGCGTTCGGTCTCATCCATGTCCGGGCCTTCGCCGGTCATATCCACGCCGATCATTTCAATCCCGTATTCCTCGCAGATGGCGAAATGACGGTCGTAGCCCGGGACCGGGCAAATGAATGAAATCTTGTCTGCTTCGCTCCAGGGCGCGCCGCCGCCCGGGACGCCTTTGAGCAGCCCGTAGACGATGCAGTCATGCATCAGTGCGAGGCTTGCATTATTGCCAACGATGATCTGCTCAGCTGGTGCGCCGAGCAGGGAAGAGAACAATTCACGCGCTTCAGGAATACCCTGCAGCGAACCGCCATAGTTTCGCGCGTCGCTGCCATCGCTCAGGAGATGATCAATATTATCGGGAAGACGCATAAGAGCATTCGATAAATCGAGCTGCTCGGTTGAGGGTTTGCCGCGCGTCATGTCGAGCTTCAGCCCGCGCGCGCGGAATGCGTCGAACTGTTCGCGTACACGCTCGTGAAACTGCCGTAGATCCTCAGATGATAGGTCTGTCAGAAGTGGCATATCCGGTATTTACCCATTGATCAGCTTTTGTGCGATGGTGGCAACATGATGTCCCTGAAAGCTGGCAAGATTAAGCTCTTTCTGGGAGGGCTGGCGCGATCCGTCAGGCCCGGCGATAGTCCCCGCTCCATAGGGCGAGCCACCGCGCAGTTCGGATATATCGGCAAGGTCAGGGGCGGAATAGGGCAGGCCGACAATGATCATGCCATGATGCAGCAGGGTGTGGTGAAACGAAGTGATAGTGGTCTCGTTGCCGCCGCCGGTGCCGGTTGAGGTGAACACCGAGCCTATCTTGCCGATCAGCGCGCCCTGCGCCCACAAAGCGCCAGTCTGGTCCATAAAATTGCGCATTTGCGACGACATGTTGCCGAATCGGGTCGGGGTTCCGAAAATAATGGCGTCGCAATCGATAAGATCATCAGGCTTAACAATTTGCGCCGGCTGTTCGACCTTCATGCCAGATGTGCGCATGGCGTCTTCCGGCATGAGTTCAGGAACTCTCCTGACCACCACTTCGGCGCTTTCCACGGCGCGCGCTCCGGTGGCCACCGCATAGGCCATGGTTTCCACGTGCCCGTAAGAGCTGTGATAGACGATCATTATTTTTGGTGCGTTTGCCATCAATTTTCCCTGCCGGCCGCTCCATCAGTAAAGTGATGAAACATACCCCCGTTGATTCGCTGAACAGAATCGCAGGTCAGTTTAAACCATGTAAGCGCTTCCCGGAAAACATCAAAGTCTCAACTTTGGCTGGACGATTGTGCAAACACCGTGATACGCCAGCTCTCGTCATGATCAAGTTTACGCACATAACGCTTTTCGGGCGACGACGACACAGCGCCATGGGCTGCTGCGTCCCGCTTTTCTAGTCTCTTTTCAGACAAGGGCGGGAATACCCGCAAGCGGCATATTTCACATTTTGCCCATAGCTGTCCGGTTCACGGCAGCTCTTCTGAATTTAAAGAGATCGAGCATGACGGACCCTCATTTTGTGGTGCGCTCGGAGCGCACTGAAGATTTAACTGCCCTGAAAAACCTCGCCGCCCGCGCCTTTGGACCTGGTCGTTTTGTCCGTACGGCCCACCGGGTGCGTGAATCCGCTCCTGAGGTGAGTTTTCTCTCCCTGACGGCCTGGGTTGAAGATGAGTTGGCCGGATCTATCCGCTTTACCGCACTCACCATCGGCGGACGCCTGGGTGCGCTGCAGCTCGGGCCGCTCATGGTTGATGCCAGATGGACTGGGCAGGGATGCGGGAAAACACTCATGACACACGGCCTCGAGCTGGCGCGCAATGCTGGGTATGAGCTGGTCCTTCTGGTCGGCGATTTGCCTTATTACGAGCGTGTTGGTTTTCGTCTCCTGCCGCCTGGGCAGATCACAATGCCGGGTCCGGTTGATTTTACACGGCTGCTGGCGGCGGAGCTTAACCCTGGTGCGCTCAATGAATTCAATGGGTTGGTGCGCGGTATTGAAGTTTAACGCCCCTCACGGAACCATGTGAGCGACAAAGCGCCCAGCAGCAGGGCGAGGGCGGCGAGGTTTTTCAGGGCAGTTAAATCTTCAGTGCGCTCCGAGCGCACCACAAAATGAGGGTCCGT